>JAMOAF010000600.1 GCA_023621895.1 Planctomycetota bacterium | reverse complement strand
AGACTAGAGGGATACTCCTTCTCCGCACGACTTCTCTCAATCGATCGGCCAGAGCAGTGTGTCGAGCACTGCGACACTCGATTGCGCCACTGTTTCCAGGAAGCCAATGTTGAGGCGGAACCGGTTTATCGCAGTACTGATCGCCCCTCTGATTCTTGGGTGCGTCAACGCCGCTGCGCAGGACCAAGCCGGCAGCACCCCGAAGGAGCCGCCGGCGTCTTCGTCGCCGTCCGCCGCTCAGCCGCCCGCCGCTCAGCCGCCCGCCACTCAGCCGCCCGCTCCTCCGGCGCCCGCGGACGCTGCGTCCGCGAGCCTGTCGCGGCGGGCTGAGCTTGACACGGTCTACTTGATGGATGTTGACGGTCGGCTTGTGCCCTACCCGGGCATGACGATGGACAAGTTCCGCCAGATCTACCTGGATTCGCAGGCTCTCAGGGAACAAGACCAGACTCCGGATTTCACCATCCAGTCACTTATGGCCACGGGTCGAGCTTACCAGGATCGCGTGGAGTTGAACGTAAAATTGTCGGTCGTTGTGCGGAGCGAGGGGTGGGTGCGAGTGCCGTTGCGGTTTGGGCAAGCGGCGCTCCGCAGCCTGCCGGGCAACGGCCTTTCCGGCGCTCCCGTGATCACCGTGCCTGAACAAACCGGCCAGGAGTCAACGCCGGGAGACCCGCGAGATTACACGCTCTGGCTGCGGGGAACCGGGAAGGAGACCACCGAGGAGGTCAACTTGAGCTTCATGGCGCCGCTCTCGGGAGTCGGGCGCGAAAGGCGGATGCTTTTGTCCGTTCCAAGGGCGACGGTTTCGGAGTTGAAGCTGATCGTTCCGATGGCCAACGCCGTCGCCGAAGTCTCCAACGGGGCGATTCTCGAAACGCCCGTCGCTCTGGATAAAGACACGACGGAGTTGACCGTGCGGGGGATACGCGGCGATTTGGAGCTGACGTGGCGCAGCGCCAATGGCAGTCCGAGTAAGGTTTCTCCGGTGCTGACGTCGGTCGGAACGATCGTGGCCACCGTGGAGCGCCGCCGCGTGGACTTCGAAGCGCGGCTGGCCGTTCGGGCGCACGGGCGCGAGCTGGCCCGAATGGAAGTTCGCCTGCCGCCGGGCGCGGTCTTGTCGGAGGAGGTCTACGAGGGTTATGTCGTCGAGGAGAAGGCGGTCCCCGAACACCTGGAGGCCAGCGAAGGCCGCGTGGTTGAGGTCCGCTTTTCCGAGCCCCTTGATGACGAGGAGTTGACCGAGGTGAGGCTGCGCGGACAGTTCGTCCTGGCTGGTTTCGAGGTCTTGGGCGCGATCCGGCAGTCGGGCACCGTGGCGGTCCGCGCTCGGGGCGAATGGGACGTGCGGTACGACGTGGGCCTGGGGGCAGAGCAGGTTTCGGATGTTCCGAAGGATCTCCAGGCGGAGGATCTGATCGCGGTCTTTCGCTATTACGAACAGCCGTTCAGCCTGGCGGCGCGGGTATTTCCCAAGGAGACGCGCGTCAGCGTCGAGCCGCGATATGTAATCTCGGTGGAAGAGAACATGGCGCGGCTGGATGCGACCCTCAAGTACGCGGTCCGCGGGAAGAAAGCCTATCGATTGACAATCGAGATGAACGGTTGGCAGTTGCAGCAACTCGGTCCGGAGCAACTCGTGATTGCCGAGGAGTGCCAGGTCGACGAGTCGGGGGTGTTGTCGATCGAGCTTGAGGAAGGGGCGATGGTCGAGTTCGAACTGCGCCTACAGGCCTCTCGTGCGATCGAGCCGGACAAGGCGTCGATTTCCCTGGCTCTGCCGCATCCGGTGGTCAATTCGCTGCGCGGCGCCGCGGTGGTGGTTCTGCCGGCGGACAACATCGACCTTAGACCCGACGCGGCGAACATGCGTGGATTGCAGGAGCAGCAGGTTGTTCCGCCGATGGAATTGCCGCAGATGCAGCAGGAGCCGCTGTTTTACCGGAGCGAGACGGGGGAGGCGGTTTTTGCAGCGATGATTCGCGTTCGCCAGCAGGAGGTTTCTGTCGAGACGCTTGCCGAGGTGAGCATCGGGCCCGACGAAGCTCGTGTCCGCCAGCGCCTGAATTACGAGGTGAAATACGAGCCGGCCACGTCGTTGGCAATCCAAATGCCGAGAGAATTGGCCGAGTCCGACCGCTTGGAGTTTTTCGTTAACGGAGAAGCGGTGGCCGCGGTGGCGGCCCCGCAGCAGGAGAGTGGTGACGACGATCTTGTCGTCCGCCAGATCGTGTTGCCCGCGGCGAAGCTTGGGCGGTTTGAAGTGGTGGCCGGTTTTTCCGTGGCGGTACCCAAGCTCCAGCCGTCGGCGAGCGTGCTGTGCGTTGTGCCGCTGGTGATGCCGGCCGGCGGGGTGCTTGTCGGAAACCGCGTTTCCCTGACGATCCGGGAGGGCGTCGGTGTCTGGTGCCGCGAGAGCAGGTGGCAGGAAATCCGCAACGAGCTGGACACCGGCAGTGGCCAGGGAGGGATGCTTTTCTCGGCGGAGACCGTGCAGCCGCGAATCGTTTTTGGCGTTCACCAGGAGGATCCGGACACCTTCGGCAACGCCGTCGTCCACCTGGCATGGGTGCAGACCTGGATGACCGAACGGCAACGCCGCGACCGGGTGGCCTACCGGTTCGTCAGCGACCGCCGGCACCTGACCATCTCGTTGCCCGAGGGGGCCGACGTTGGCTCCGCGCGTGCCCTGCTGGACGGTCAGGAAGTGAAATTCGACGTGTCATCGGAGCGCCGCGTTCGCGTGGTGCTGCCCCGGTGGCAGGAGCCGGGCTCGCACATCCTCGAAGTCTATTACCACTTTGCAGAGCCGCGTCCCCCGCAAGGCTGGATGCTTTTGGATTTGCCGAGGGTGGACGACGGCATCTGGGTCCGGCGCACCTATTGGCAGTTGGTTCTCCCGCGCAGCGAGCACGTGATAGCTACCCCCGCGGGGTGCGCGCCGGAATACGAGTGGGGATGGAGCGATGCCTGGTGGGGGCGGATTCCCATCAAGGAGCAGAGCGATCTCGAAGACTGGGTGGGCGCCGTGCGAGACTTGCCGGTGCCCGCGGCGACCAGCCGCTACTTGTTCAGCAACTTCGGGCCGGCCGAGCCGCGCGAGCTGTGCACGGCGAGCCGGACTTGGATCGTCTCGGCCGCTTCGGGGCTGGTCCTCCTGGCTGGGTTGTTGGTGATCTATGTTCCGGTTGTGCGCAACCCGGCCTTCGCGTTGATCCTGCTGGTCGCGTCGGTGGGCGCGGCCGCGACCTGGCCCGGCCCGAGCTTGCTGTTCATTCAAGCCGCCGGGATGGGTTTCGTATTGTCGCTGCTGGGAGCGGTGCTCTATCGCGGCGTGGCCCGCCAGCGGTGGCGCATGCCGCGGCGCGAGGCGCCAAGACTGGCTCTGGAAGAGGAGTCCGTGCATGCGCCGCCCCCCGAGTTGGATTCGGATGTTCAGCGGCTGACAGCAACTGAAGTGGACGCGGACGGCGCCGCCAGCCGGGATGGTTGACCAGGGCGTGGAATCAACACAGGTCAAGTCGACGACGAACGTCAAGAGAGGTCTGACGTTGAGCCGTTTTTCCCTTCATCTTCCGATTCAGACGCGCTTGCCCGCGACGGCACGGCTCTGGGCGTGCCTGGCCCTCGTTGCCTGGGCGACGGCTTCGAGCGGGCAGGAGGCCGATCGGAACGCCAGTGCCGTCGGGCCGTTGCAGTATCGCACGATATTCGCGCCGGCCGACAGGGAGGATCAATGGCGGCCGACGGGAAAGCCCGCCTATTTTCCGATGGAGCCGGTGGAGTTTCACGAGAAGGTCGCGCTGGCCAATGGCCTTTCGTCGCAGCCTTCCTACGCTGGAGGCGCAATCATCGCGTCGGCCCGTTACGAAGCCCGTTTGGAGGGCCGCGAACTGGTCGACGGCCACGCGCTACTTCAGGTCCGCCAGCTTTCCCCCCAAGGGGCCAGCCTTTCGTTCGCGCCGTGCAATCTATCGATCTTGAAGGCCGATTGGGCGGACCGCGACGGCGAGACCGCGCGGATCGGCCTGGGGGCGAATCGCCAGCTTCAGTTGCGGGTCGGTCATGACGGCGTGCTCGAACTGGATTGGACGCTGCGGGGACGGGTGGGGGTTCTCGGCGCGATCGAGTTTGATCTGGGATTGCCGGCCTCTCCTGCCACTCAGCTTGCGCTCACCCTGCCCGAGAACACGATCCCGATTTCTCCGGACAGTGTCGTTTGTCGCAAAGGGGCCGTGAAAGACGGAGCACGTGTTTGGGAGATGGACTTGGGTGGCCAGAGCCGCATCTCCTTGAGGATCACCTCGGAGAACGATCCCGAGGGCCATCGGCAACTGACGGAACTGAAACAGGCGTTCGCGTACAATCTCGCTCCGGGCGGGCTGGAACTGACCGCGACGCTGCGCTTCGATATCTTGGGCCAGCCGCTCCGCCAATTCCAGATCGTGATTGACCCGGAACTGGAGTTGATCTCCGTTCGCGACGGCGAGAAGCCGGTGCCCTGGTCGGTTGTCAATTCCGGCGATGCTCCGCTGACGCGGATTGTTGTCGAGCCGGAGTCGCCGCTGCGGGGAATCGGCCGGGAGCTGAAACTGACCGCCTTGGCGCCGGTCCGCGCGGGGGAGAAATGGCGCCTGCCGAGAGTCTTTTGCGAGAGCTTGTTCTGGCACGGCGCCGCCGCGACACTGACCGTGGAGCGGCCCCTGACGGTCGAGGACCTGCTGCCGTCGCGAGCGCGGATCTCCGGCGCCCGAACGAGCAATGATCCGCTCGGAGCCGAGATCATCGAATTGCAGTATTTCGCGGCCGACGCGGAGATCCAGGTTGTGCTCCGGCAGGAACGGCAACCACCTCGAATCAATTTCGGCGTGGCCCTCGATCTAAGCGGCGGGCAGATTGCCGGCCGGCAGACGGCGGTCGTCGAGGTCGCCCACGGCGAGTGTTTTTCCATCGAGGACACGGTTACTCGCTCGTGGATTATCGATTCGGTCCAGTGCGAACCGGCGGGAATGCTCAAAGACTGGCGAGTGGAGCAGGCGGCTGGCGGAAGGAGGCTGCTCGTCGAGTTGCTGAAACCGGTTTCGCCGTCGTGCCCGATCCGGCTGGGCATCGCCGCGCGGCGGCTACAGTCGCCGGTGGGGAGGAAACACACGGTTCAGGACGCCATTCCCGTGCGGTTCGCTCAGAATGAAAACAGCAAGGCGCTCATAGCCTTGAGCGCCGCCGAGCCTTACCAGATCGTTTTGGCCGGCGATGAAACGCTCCAGCGCCGCGAGCCCCCGACGATGACGGCCGAGGAGCTGCGGCTCTTCCCGGAGACGCCGCGAGGGCTCGTGTTTGTGCACGACCAATCAGACCGCAACCTCAGCTTTCAGCTTCAAGAGCGGCGATCCCGGTATTCGGCCGACATTCGGGTGGCGGCATCAGTCGCGGGCGGCAGGTTGACCGAGAGCTACACGTTTCGCGTCAATCCGGGGGCCGCGCGGTTGGAACGCCTGGCCGTCGAGTTGCTCCACCGGCCCGACGCCCGGATTCGTTGGTTTCCCACGGCGGGCGATCAGACGCGACTGGTGGCCGCGCCAGGGGGTGGAGAAGGCGGCGCCGGTTCGACCGCCGCGACCCCGCTGGAGCGTTGGGAGATCCGGCTCCGCCCGAGCCGCAGCGAGCCGTTTGAGATTCGCGCCACGCGGACCTCGAGGTTGACCGAGGCGACGCGGATCGGGCTTGCCAGGCTGCCGGAAGCCGTGGAGCAGACAGGAGTGCTGACCGTCGACTGCGCGGGAGACTCGCCGGCTCGCGTCAAGAACCTCGGCCTGACTCCGGTCATCTCGGACGCCCCTCAACTCGCGCCGCGAACGCTGCCTCGTGCCACATACCGCTTTGATCCAAGCCAGGACATGGGGGATGGTCCGGCGATCAGCATCGTGACGAACGATCCCGGAGGCCCGGCCGCCGTAACGGTCTGGGCCTGGGACTGCCAACTTGAGTCCCGGCTGCAACCGGACGGCAGCGGGCGGCACGTGGCGGAGTACCGCCTGGAAAATGTCGGCTGCCCCGTGCTCCGCGTGCACCTGCCGCCTTCAACCGAGATCGAACAGATCGAGAGCATCGTCGTTGACGGCCAGCGCGCCTCCTGGCAAGGGTTGTCCTCCGGCGGCGGGCGCATTCTGGCCGTGCGGCTTGATCCGCGCCGGCGATTTCAGACCATGACGATTAGTTTTCGGACTGTGGCGAGCCGGTGGTCGGTTGTCGAGCGCCTCGAGGCGCCGCTCCCGGAGCCGGAAGCGCCCGTGCTTGCGCGGCGCTGGGTCGCCTGGCTGCCGCCCGGACGTCAATCCCTGCCGTTGGCGTCTTCGTCCGGCGGGCAGGCTTCTCCGGGCAACTGGACTTGGCGGCTCTTGGGACCGTTGGCGCAGGCCGCGGGCGCCGAGCCGCTTGACCCGGTGGGGCCGGATTCGTGGCGCCATGCGCGTCGCAGCCCGACGGACAAGGATTTGGCGATTCGCAAAGGGGAGCGGTTGCTCCAGGTTCTGGCTCAAACCGCCGCCAGCCAAGGTCACGATCCGGATCCGCGGCTTGACTGGGGAAAGTTGCTGACCCATCCGGCGGTCAAGGGCATGTTGGGCGACACCTCGGAACAGCAAACCAAGGGTGTTCTTCTTGTCGACTGGGAGGCGCTCCAGCAAAGAGGCGTGTTGCCGGGAACGGTCGTTCCATCACCGCCGGGGAACGATCTGGCGGGTCAGGCGGCATCGCTGCTGCAATCGGCCGGATTGGCGTTTGCGGTGAGCGGGCGCGGAATCCTGCTGACCACCTCGGAGAAGGCCGCGGCCGAAGGCAATCGAATCGAGCGGATTTCCGGCGATGAATTGTGGTGGGTGGATTCGCCGGTCCGGCAAGCGGAGATCGCCCGGGCGGCGCGGACGGGCGAGTCGCTCCAATGGATTCCCGCAGCGGACTGGGCGGGACTGCCGCCGCCCGCCGTCTTGCCGTGGAACGGATCGAGGCCCGCGGGATACGAGGCGAAAGACACCGTGGGATGGAGCGTGAGCGTGATCGGCCTGGCCGGTGGGAACAGGGGCGATCTGGTCGTCGTTGACCGCTATCTTCTGCGATGCATGTTCTGGTTGACGTTTCTTTTTGTGGCCGGCCTGACGTGGCGATTTGCCTCGGCACGTCCGGTTCTCGGCATGGTTCCCGCATTCTGTCTCGCCCTGGCCGCCATTTACGGCCCGGATTTCTGGGCTGTCTGGTTTTCGGCCGGTTTCTGGGGCGGGATCGCGGGGCTCGGGGCCAGCGTCGTGTCGAGGCCTCGGCGGCCGAGGGTCGTGCGGATCGTCGCAACCAGGCGCCCCGGCCAGTCCGGGGTCCTTCAAAAAGCGGTGCTGGGAGGATTGCTGGTGCTTGCGTCCGGCGCCGCCATTAGAGCGCAAGCTGCAACTGCCCCGGCGGAAAGCGCGCCCACTCCGCTGGTTTTCGTGCCGGTGGACAAACAAGGCCAGCCGACCGGAGGCAAGTATTACGTTTCCGAAGATTTCTATTCGGAGCTCTGGCGACGGGCTTCGCTGGCGGATCAGAAACCCCGTGGATGGCTGCTCAATTCGGCCACCTACCGGGGCCGACTCGGATGGCAGACCGCGAGCGAACGGCTAGCCCTGACCGACTTCAAAGCCGTCTTCGATATCGAGATCATCGGGGCTTTGCAGCGAGTTGAGATTCCCTTGGGCGCCTCGGTTGACCACTGGAATCTTGACCAGGCGAAACTGGACGGGCGCCAGATTGAGCCGGCCTGGGAGGAGGACGGCACCCTGGTGTTCTATGCCGAGCAGACCGACTGGTGCCGTCTGGAGCTGTCGCTCCGCCCCGTGACGAACTATGGCGCGGATCCGGGCGGCTTCGAGTTGACGATTCCACCACTGGCCATGTCGCGACTCGAATTGTCCGTTCCTCCGGATGCACCGCAGATTTCAGTGCCCAGCGCGCTGGGGCGCGTGACCGGCCGGCAGGAGCCTTCCCAGGTTCTGGCGGAACTTGGCCCCGCCGATCGGCTTGTGGTCCGTTGGCAAGAAACCGGGCGAGCGGCCGCCGGCAAGTCGACGCAGGTTGAAGAGCTCCACTGGATGAAGGTCGAACTCGGCTACGCGCTGGTCGACACGCGGATTCGCTACCAGGTCGGTCCCGATTTCAACGGTGAGGCGACCTTGCTTCGTGACCCACGCCTTATCCAGCAGGGTCAATTCACGGTTCAAGGAGCAGCGCTGGCCGGCGTCGAAAGCGACCGTGACGGGCCGCTGGCGAGGCAGACTCTCCGGCTGAGCGGGGTCGAGGGCCCCGCGGTGATCATACAAGGCCAGTTTCTGCTCGGCGACACCTCCGGCATCGGGCGCCTGCGCTTCCCCGCGATTCGCTCCGCCGAACACACGGTCTCACGGCGGTGGGCGGCTGTCAGCGTCAGCCCGTCGCTACGGTTCGAATACCAGACCATCGATCGTGTCTCGACGATCGGCTTGAGCGATTTTGCCGGCGCCTGGGGGCAAACCGCCTCGCCGCCGACACTCGCTTTCCAGATGGACAGCCCCGAGTCTTCGCTGACCCTGAGCACGCAACCAAAGGAGCCAAAAAGCACCGCGGAATGGCGGTTGGCAGTCGGCTACGGGCAGGACAAGACGACGGTCCGGTTCCGGGCAACGGTCGACACGAGCGAGGGATACCTGTTCCAGCACCGGCTCGCCGTTCCCGAGAACCTGGAACTGAGCAGCCTGGCGGTGACGGCAAACAATCTCCCCCGAACGTGCCGCTGGACGCGGCCAAGCAGGGCCGAGCTGGTCGTCTTCTTCGATGCTCCGCTGAGCGGTCCGCACACAATCGACCTGGAAGGGGCGATCGTCGCAACCGGAGAGCGCAGCGAGCCATTGCCAAGCCTGCGGGTTGAGTCCGTCTCTGGCAGGGCGGCGGCGGTGGAGCTTTTCCGGCACCCGGAGGTCTGTGTCAAGGTGGAGAAAGTGGAAGGAATGACCGAGATCGGCATTCCGGCGAGTGCCGCGTCTGATCCCGAATTGGGTCGAGTGGTCAGCCGCTGGGGAATCGACGGCGGCGGTCCTGCCACGATGAATGTGCGGGTTTCTGAAAACCGTCCCAAGGTTAGCGCGGAGCAGGAGATATCCGTCTGGCACCGTCCACACGGATGGGTGGCGACGCTCGATTGCCGGCTCAAGGTTTCCGGAGGACTGCTCGACCAGGTCCGCCTCTCGGCGCCCCCTTCGTGGCACGGCCCCTTCGAGTTGGACTCGAAGTTCGGCATCGAGTCGATCGACACGGAACGCGGCTTGATCACGGTGAAACCGAAGACGCCGATCGAAGTGGAGGCGGCTTTGCGGATCTCCGGGCCGATTCAACAGACCGGCGGGATGGCGCCAAGCGTTCCGCAAGTCCAACTCATGGACGTGCAATTCGAGCGGCGACTCGTCCTGCTGCCGGCTGGTCCCGATGCGACCGTCCGCTGGCAGACGGACGGACTGGTCGAGGCGCCGGTTCCGACTCGCTTCTCCGTTCAGAGCCCCGCCGCCGGCTGGATGGCCTACGACGTAAAGCGCGATGACTTTGTCGCGGTGCTTCGTCCGATCACCGAACCGGCGCGCGTCTACCTGGCGGACATATGCCTGGACTGGACGGAGGAGGGGCTTTGCCATGGCGTGGCGGTGTTCGATCTCCGAGCGGACGAGATGGATTCATGCGTGTTACGACTGCCGGACGGGCTGCACCCGGTGGCGGCTGCAAACGCCGGCGTGCCGCTGTATCCGGAAGCCAAAGCGGGCCACTCGTGGGAGGTCCCCTTGGGGCGCACGGCATTACCCCAGCGCCTGGAAATCGTCTTTGCCGGACGCCTGCCAACCGGTCCGAACGGAGCCATCTGCCGGCTCTCGGATTTCCAGTTGGAGCAGTTGCCCATTCTACGCTCCGTCTGGACGGTGACCGGCCCCCGACGCTGCCAGCTCGTGGGTATCTCCGGGAATCGGGAAATCTCCTCCCATGAATTGGCCATGGAGCGCGTCCGGAACGTATCGGCGCTGATCGATATCGCCGGCGAGGAGAACGCCGCTTCGGTCGAGGAGAGCCGGGCATGGTATCGCGGTTGGTTGGGCAATTGGGCCGAGGGCCGGCATAACGCCCAGAGGGCCTTGGTCCTGGCCTCGCGGAACACGTCCGTGCGAGCCGAGTTGGCCGAGTTGGAAGCTCTCGACGCCGAACAGAGCAAACGAGCGGAACGCGACAAGGCGTCCGATCTCTGGTCGCAACTGATGAACAACCCGGGAACCGGAGTCTCGGCTGGAGCGATCTGGGACTCCAGGGCGATCGGAACGAAGACGAAGCACTTTCGCTTGGACGGCCAATCGCCTTCCGCGGCGTTGCAGGCGGACTGGTCCGATACGGGGGCATGGCGGGCGGTGGGCATTTGGCCCGGGGCGGCGCTGGCGGGCATCGTGCTCGGATCGTTGCTGGCAATGGCCAGCGGCCGCCTGCACCGGTGGCCCCACGTCGCCGGGGCCTTGATCGGCCTCGGATGGTGGCTCTGGCTCTGGCCAAGCGCCGTGGGGCTGCTGGTGGTTGGCGTTTGCCTGGTGACTTCGCTACGCCTGGGATGGAGACGGACGCAGGGAGGTTCGGTGATCGGCTGACGCTGGGAGTGGCCGGCGAGGCGAATTGTCTGAGTCGCACGAAATCCGTTCTGCTGGACGATGCACAACCCTGGCCGGTAGAAACGGGCCGGTTTTTCAGCGTTTGCAGCGTTTCCGGCGATCAGCCCGCCAGACGTGCAATCCGGTTGGTTGGCTGGTAGGCTTCGCCGGCATCCGTCGCATATCGATACTGCATGAGATACGCATCTTCCGGCGTATCTTCGTAGTAGTCGCGGAGAACCGAGATCGCCCGGAAGCCATTGTTCCGGAAGAACAATTGAGCAGCCAGATTGGTTTCTCGCACTTCGAGAAGAATCCGCGTCCGCCGCTGGGCTGAGAGCTTGCCGACCAACTTGCGGACCATCTGCGTGCCGACGCCGCGGCGCCGCGCATCCGGCGCGGTGGCGAAGTTCAGTACCTGGATGCGACTCTTGTTGAGCTCGTAGATCATGAAGCCGACCACGCGATCGTCGTGTTCGGCCACCATGCCGATGCAGTTTCGCTGGCGCAGACAACGGATAAAATCGTCTTCGAGCCAGGGAAACTCAAAGCTGGCCGCTTCGATGGCCAGGACCTCGGGCATATCGCGACGGATCATCCATCGGATGTGGGTGCGAACCTGCTGCGTTTGATCGGAACTCATGCTGGCCTCCCTCCTTGTCGGCCCTATCACAAGCACCTCGGAGGGTCCATGCCGGACCGTCCTCTGACCTGCCGCGTTCGAAGCGTTCTTGCTCCGAAAACGCACGGCGGCCTGCTGCCGAGTAAGCTAACAAAACGGCTGCGATTTGCCAAGACGAACTCGAATCATTGGCCGCGCGCACACCACGCGACACGCCACGAGGTCCCGTTTCCGCAGCCAAAACAGCAGCTTGATCTCTACTTCAGGTATCGACCGTGGCGATGCCGGGACTCGGGAAAATCGCTCTCGTTACAACCGCTGGGACGCTTCTGAAGGGGGGGGAGTGGGCGAGACACGCGGCAAGCCGCCTGCCAAGATCGATTGCGGCAGACCACGCCCTGGACGGCGGTGGTCGATCGCCGCCACGGGGCATGATCAGAACTGGAGCCGGTGGGCTTCAAACAGAGTGCCCTGCGGTGACAGGTACGACGCGGGCTGGATTGTTTGGAGCTCGACCGCCGGGAGGGGGACGACAGCCGACGTGGAAGAGACTGCCGGCAGCGGCCTGGGGTGGTTTTGCTCGCCGCCAAGTCGTTGTACCTCGCCGGCGGGGAGCGGAAATTCGGCCGGTCCGGCCGGCGCCGGCGCCTGGCTTGCGGATGCCGCCGGGGTATTCCGCACCGGCGCGGCGACCGTTAAGGGGCGGCGGAGGCGGTAATCCAGCAAGGGGCGAACTTCCAGCGCTTCGCGCTCGGCCGCATGATGGTAGGCGATCCGCGGCCAGCCGCCCTCGGCAAGATAGACCTGGTGGTAGTCGAGCAGCGTTCCTTTTTCGAAATGGACGTTCTTGACGGCGACTGCCTGCTCCACTCGAGCGCGGTGGTGGCGGCTTTCCGCATCAGCCATGCGGCGCTGGGCATCGAGAACCTGGTCGAGCGGCGCCTTGTCGGCATCGTATGCCGCCTGGACCGCCGCGAGCTGTTGTGACGCGGCGACATGGCGGTTGAACGAGATCCGCGTGCCCGCTTCCGCGCGTTCGACCTCGGCCACGCCGTTGCTCAGATCGTGGAGGATTTGCCTCTGCTGCTCTTTCAGGAGCGTTCGTTCCCGGGCAAGGTTCAGCTCGGCATGGCGCATGGCAACGTAAGCGCGGCGATGCCCGATGGGGACGGTCATCTCCACGCCAAGCTGCCATTCCTGGAAATCGCCGCTCATCAGGGTCTGGAAGGCGTTGTCGAAGGGTGGCAGATCGCCCGAGTCGGGATTGATCAGGGTCTGCCCGAGCCCGCGCCAGCGATAGCGACCGACGACGTCCAGTTGCGGGAGGAGGAAATTGCGGCTGGCGGTGTATTCGAGTTGCCGCAGCTTGATCCGCCATTTTTGCTGGCGGAGTTCCGGACGCCGCTGGAGCGCCTCGGAGACGACCTGGTTCCAGTCGAACCGGACGGGCGCGACGGCGGGTTCGTCGACGGGGCGGATCAACCGCCCGTCGTTGATCGCCACGCCCATCAGCAGGCGCAGACGCCGCTCCGATACGTGCACGCCGCCGCTGCCGCGGAAGGTGCCCGGCTGGCTGCCGTTATAAGTCTGCGTGCCCTCGACGAGCCGTCCCGTCAGGGCGTCCTGCACGTCCTCCTGGAAACGGAAGTACTGTTCCCGGGCTTGGGCCTCCTTTTCAGCCTCGCCGCCGCGGCGTTCCGCTTCATACAGCGCTCGAATCCGCCGCCACGTTTCCAGCGCGGCGTCGCGCGCGGCGATCTTGCTGTCGAGATCGCGATAGGCGAAGTAGAGGTCCCAATAGGCATTCTCCACATTGCTGACGTAATCGCGCACGGACTTTTCGAAATCCGCGAGGGAGATGTCGGTGTTGACTCGTGCGATCAGCACCCCGCCGTACAGCCCGGGCGTCTGGCTGGGTCCGGCAATCCGGTTGAATTCGGCTCCCGCGCCTTGCAGGAGCGGCACGCGAACCTCGAACTCGGGATTGACGTTCCAGACGCTGGGATAGGCGTTGCCGGGGGCATTGTTTGAATCGTACTCGATGTATTTTCGCAGCGCGATCTGCGCGCCGGTGGCCGTCCGTTTGCTCAACTGCGCCTGGAAAACGGCGGCGTCCTGCACGAGAATCCGTGTCCCGCCGCCGAAGAACTGGTTGTTCAACGCCCGATCGTTGCCCTCGAAAAATGCGCTCGTCGAGAACTCCGCGTCGAACGCGCTCAACGCCGCCTCGACGCCGTATCGCGGATCGGTCTCCTGCATTGCCGGTTCATAGACCGTGCGCGTCAAATCCGGCGCCCGCACGACCGTGCCGCCAAGGTCCGCCAGAACCTTGCTGTTGGTCAATGCAATCCGCAGGGCCTCCTCCAAACCCAGGTCCCAATAATCCTTCGGGCCCTCGACGGCCATGCCGGCGGGCGGCGGCTCCTCGGGCGGCCGCACCTCGAGGCAGGCGTCGAGGTCGGGATACTCAATCGCCAGGCCCGTCGCACTGCAATCGGCCAATGGATAAAAGTGCGGCTTGGACCGCTCGGTCCGGCAACCAACGGCAAGCAG
>JAMOAF010000308.1 GCA_023621895.1 Planctomycetota bacterium | reverse complement strand
GACCGAGGCGATGTCGGAGCTTCAAAAGTGCTGCGACGACTTCCAGGCCGTGTTTCATAAGGGCGTCGTAATCGAATAGCATGCAGTCTTTTTTTCGCTCCGGTCGCACCCTGCGGAGCGGTTGCAAGAGAGGCGAGACGGTTCGCCTCCCGGCGTCTGGCCGCAAGCGGCCTTCGTGAGCGCCCGGCCGCCGGGTGCCTTTGTCGGCAGGATGGCAATAGTCCCCGCTGACCGGAAATCTGTCGCATGCGGACAGCGAGTCGTAGGCGCAAAGTGCTCCGCTGATATGTGTTGCGCTAGTTGCGCCATGTGGCCGATGTCCCGGGTGAAGACTCGATTTCCTCCCCGTGATCGACCGAACAATAGGGTTTAGCTGGAAGCACCTCGCTCGGTTTGTCGCCGGCAACCCCGGGAGGTGCTTGCCACGGGCTTATTGAGGATACCAAGTCGTGGCCTGGGCGGAGTTTGCGCTTTTTTCTCAGGCACGCCACTTGCACAATCCCACCAGCCGCGCGATGCGCGCGGATTTGCCCCGTCTTCCCAGATTTGGCAACCAAAAGACACGGTTCGGTTTGACGCAACATGGCTTTCGATCTAAATCACTGGTATCCAGGCAATGTGAGTTTTCCCCCTGTTCGGGTGGCGGACCCGGCACTTGTGTTCGAACGTTTACCATCGCTGAAATTTACCCACCCGCTCCCGTACGGCGCGATCGTTCACGACGACGGCGTCCAGTTCGTCGTTGTCAGCCGGTCGGCCACGGCGATGCGCGTTCTGCTCTACAACGACGTCGAAGACCGCGATCCTTATGAAGTCATCGATTTCGACCGCGACCTGAACCGCTGGGGCGATATCTGGAGCGTCTTCGTGCCCGGCATGGTGGCCGGGCAGCTTTACCATTTCCAGGCCGACGGGCCGTTCAATCCGGACATCGGGCAGCGATTCGACGGCCGGGCACGCCTCATCGACCCCTATGCCAAGGCCCTGGCCGGTCATTTTCTGCCCCCCACCGACGGGATCATCCGGCCACCCAAATGTGTTATCATCGATGATGAGTTCGACTGGAAGGGAGACCGCCACCTCCGCCGCGATCTTGCCCAGACGATCATCTACGAGGCCCACGTTCGCGGGTATACCCGGTCCAAGACTTCGGGCGTCGCGCACCCCGGAACCTACCTGGGATTGATCGAAAAAATCCCCTATCTGAAGTCGCTGGGCATCACGGCCATTGAGTTGATGCCGGTCCACGAGTTTCCAACCAACGACTGCCTGGGACAAAAACTCGAGCGGCCGAACTTCTGGGGCTACGATCCGATGGCCTTTTTCGCCCCGCATCGCGGCTACGCCGTGAGCACCGAGCCCGGCGCCCAAGTCAGAGAGTTCAAGGAGATGGTCCGCGCCATGCACCAGGCCGGCATCGAGGTCATCCTCGACGTCGTCTTCAACCACACCTGCGAGGGCAACGAACACGGACCGACGGTCAGTTTCAAGGGCCTGGAGAACCAGGTCTACTACATGCTCGAAAACGGCGGCAAGCACTACAAGAATTACTCCGGCTGCGGGAACACGCTGAACGGGAACCACCCGATTGTCCGCGAGATGATCTTCAATTGCCTCCGCCACTGGGTCCACAACTACCACATCGACGGCTTCCGGTTCGACCTGGCCTCGATTCTCAGCCGCGACCGGGAAGGCAACCTCGTCGCCAACCCCCCGGTGGTTGAAGCCATCGCCGAGGATCCGCTGCTGGCCGACACGAAGATCATCGCGGAAGCCTGGGACGCCGCCGGCGGCTACCAGGTCGGCACCTTTGGCTGCCTTCGCTGGGCGGAATGGAACGGGCGCTACCGCGACGATGTCCGCAAGTACTGGCGCGGCGATCCCGGGATGATCGGGCCCCTGGCGACGCGGCTCGCCGGCTCGAGCGACTTGTACCAGGCGGGCGGGCGGCGGCCGCTGAATAGTATCAATTTCATCACCTCGCACGACGGCTTCCCGCTCAACGACCTGGTCAGCTACAACGAGAAACACAACGAAGCCAACGGCGAAGAAAATCGCGACGGCGAAAACAATAACAATAGCTGCAACTACGGAGTCGAGGGGCCGACGCGGAGACACGAAGTCAACGCCGTGCGCTACCGGCAGGTCCGCAACTTCTTCGCCACGCTCCTGCTCAGCCAGGGCGTGCCGATGAT
Organism: Planctomycetota bacterium; assembly: GCA_023621895.1. Lineage (GTDB taxonomy): Bacteria > Planctomycetota > Planctomycetia > Pirellulales > Thermoguttaceae > JAAYCB01. Next base: position 403 of record JAMOAF010000308.1, on the reverse strand, counting down.
CGTGGCCGGCGACGAATTCCGCCGCACGCAGCACGGCAACAACAATGCCTACTGCCAGGACAACGCGATCTCGTGGGTCGACTGGAAGTTGCAGAGAAAGAACAGCGGGCTGGTGCGATTCGTACGATCGTTGATCGCGTTCCGCAAGTCGCAGCCCAGCGTCCGCCAGACGAGTTTCCTCACGGGCCGGCCGCTCCGCCCCGGCGGACTCGCCGATGTCTCCTGGTTCGCCGCCGACGGCGGCCCGGTCGACTGGTCGGTCTGCTCGAGCAGCCTGGTCTGCGTGCTGGCAGCCGCGCCGGTGAGCATCTCCGCCCCGGGGCCGCACTACCACCTGCTGATGTGTTTTCACGGCGGCGCCCATGAACAGGAATTCGCCATCCCCAACGCCGTGACGAGTCTG
>JAMOAF010001114.1 GCA_023621895.1 Planctomycetota bacterium | reverse complement strand
CTGACTTGCACACTTCTGACCGTTGGGAATTGACCCTTGAACCTGTCCGAGCTTTTCGCGAATGGTCACACAACACAAGGAGTGCACCCGGAGGCAATCCAGAACACCCCACATTATTAGGGGGACTATAACCCCGCGAAACAAGTCCACCAACCCCACTGAAAGAAGGCCTTGCCTTGAAGATCACCGTTATTTTTTTCCAGGCATTCCCAGGGCGAAAATTCTTCCCCTTCTAGGCACACCCTCTTGCATGTGCATTTCCCGCAGTTAGACTGTTACCTTCATGACCTACTAGCCGCCTTGGACCAGCAGATTCGAAGCCAAAATGCGGATGCACAAACCGCGCAATTTCTCTAAGTTCCTGGGCAAGAACTTGACGCGCCGGTTTGCCGCCCCGGAAGGCCTTTGACAATCTCCAGGAGACACCGCCAGGGCGGTCCGATTCCACCCGACACCAAGTCCTTACAGCACGTCCCACCCAGCCCACAAGACACCACCGGCCGGAGCGAGTGTGGTCTTTCTGCGACGTTTGGTCCCATGGAAAGCTGAGCGGCTTTCCGTACGCCCGCAAAACGAGATTAAGGAGATGAAACGTGACGACCGTAGGCATAGTGATCTTGATGCAAGCGGCGCTGATTGGAGCGGAGAACCAGGACGCAAGCTACAGCAAAGCGCATCAGGAGACCACCGAGACCGGGCGGCCGATGGTCGTACTGGTCGGCGCCGAGTGGTGTCCGGCGTGTGTTCAGATGAAGCAATCCGTGCTGCCTGAAGTGAAGAAGACCGACGCGTTCAAGCAGATTTCTTATGCTGAGGTCGACATCGACCGGGAGCGGGAGCTGGGGCAACAGCTAACCAAGGGGGGGCCGATCCCGCAGTTGCTCATGTATCGCCGCACACCGCTCGGTTGGCGGTTGTGGCGGATTATTGGCGGCCAGAGCGTCCATCGGGTTGAACGCTTCATTTCCGACGGCCTGACCGCGGAGGCGACCCCCCCGAGTCAGACGCGGCAGGCGGACGGCCGCACCGCCGGCGGGCAATAGTCGATCCGCGGTTCGCCCCACCCTCTGAGCCCCCACACGCCAGCCCGCACACCGCCATTCGGCTTCGTCCGGAGGGAGCGGAAGGTTGACGGCTAGCACCGCCGCCCCCCCGACGCGTGCAAAAGCTAACGTGCACCCTGGCAACCGTTTTCAACTCGCGATTGGGTTTGACCCCTTGGCGGAAAATGTCTAGCATGGGCCGGTGTATCCGAACGGTTCCCGCCGCTGGCGGGCTTCGGTGATGGTACTTTCAGGCAAGGAAGCCGGTCATATGCGAGTTGTCGCGATCATTCAGGCCAGAATGGGGAGTACGCGTCTGCCGGGCAAGGTCCTCGAGGATTTGGGTGGGCGCACGATGCTCGCTCGCGTCGTTCGGCGGACGCGCCGGTCAACGGCACTCGACGAGGTGGTGGTGGCAACGAGCACGTCCGCCCAGGACGATCCGATTGTCGCCGAATGCCGGCAGCTCGGAGTCGAGTGTTTTCGCGGCAGCGAGGCGGATGTGCTGGATCGTTATTTCGGAGCCGCGGAGGCCTACCGGGCGGAGACGGTGGTCCGGGTCACGTCCGATTGCCCGCTGATCGACTGGGGCGTGATCGACGGCGTGGTCGGCGCCTATCAGCAGCACCACCCGGACTATGCTTCGAACACGCTTGTCCGGACATATCCCCGGGGGCTCGACACCGAGGTGATGACGCTGGAGGCCCTCGCCAGGGCCTGGTGCGAGGCGCGGGAGCCGTATCAGCGGGTCCACGTGACGCCGTACCTGTACCAGCACCCGGAGTTGTTCCGCCTTCTGCCCGTGACCGGCGAGCAGGACGCCAGCGAAGGCCGCTGGACGGTCGACACACCTGAAGACCTCGAGTTTGTTCGCGCGGTTTACGAGCGATTTGGGGAGACAGACCGGTTCTCCTGGCAGGACGCCTGGACGCTCGTGGCCCGCGAGCCGGAGTTGGCGAAAATCAACGCTCGCGTGGAACACAAGCGGCTGGAAGACGAGAGCCTGAGGCTGCCGGCGCCGCGGGAAGCCAGGCAGCGTCTTGCCGGGTAGTAGCCGGCGGCGGGGGCACGGGCGGTGTTCGCGGCGGGAGATACCCGCGGAACGGATGCGCCCTTGCGCGCCGCGCGATGGTGCTCTCCTTCCGGCGCGGCTGAGCCGGAGCATCAACGGCTTCCTGAGTCGATGCCGGGAGACTACGCGCCGTCTGGGGGCGGCGAGTGGCCGGGCGCGGGGCGGGTTTCATTCAGCCGGTAGCGCTGGATCTTCCGGTCCAGGGTGGATCGTTCGATGCCGAGGATCGTGGCGGTCTTGCTCTTGTTCCACCCGACATGGTTGAGCGTCTTGAGAATGTGGCGCCGTTCCAGGTCGACGAGCTTGCAGGGCCGGAACTCCGCCTCGGCGGAACGGACTTCGTTCGTGTCGCCGGTCGTGGCGAGATTCGACAAGAGGAGATCGCCGGGTTCGATGTAAGAACCCTGGCAGAGAACGACCGCGCGTTCGATCACGTTCTTCAGCTCGCGGACATTTCCGGGCCAGCGATAGGTCATCAGCCGTTTGACGGCGCTTGGGCTGAACCCTTGGATCTTGCGCCCGGTTTCCTCGCGGAACTTCTTGAAAAAGTAGTTCGCCAGCTCGCGGATGTCCTCGGGGCGTCTGCGGAGGGGCGGCACGACGATCTCGAGGACGCGGAGCCGGAAGAAGAGGTCGTGGCGGAATCGGCCGGCGGCGACTTCCTTTTCCAGGTCGCGATTCGTGGCGGCGATCACGCGGACGTCGCAGGTGATCGGCTTGTTTCCACCGACGCGTTCGAAGGAGTGCCCTTCGAGGACACGGAGAAACTGGGCCTGGAGATTGGGGCTCATTTCGCCGATCTCGTCGAGCATCAGCGTGCCCTGATCGGCTGCTTCGAACTTTCCGATCTTGCGTTCCGTCGCCCCGGTGAACGCCCCTTTCTCGTGCCCGAACAGCTCGCTGGCGAGGAGGTCTTCGGAGAGGGCGGCGCAATTCAAGCAGACGAAGACGTTCTTTTTTCGCTGGCTGGAGTAGTGGACGGCGCGGGCGACGAGCTCCTTGCCGACGCCGCTCTCGCCGCGGATCAGCAAGGTCGCACGGCTGGCGGCGGCCCGGGCGATTTCTTCGGTGATCTGCCGGACCGTATGGCTGCTGCCGATGATTTCGCTTTGCACGCCGAGCTGCTCGCGCAAGCGGACGTTTTCATCGCGGACCTGCGTGAGGTTCTCGGCGAGCTCCTCGCGGCGGTTGAGATTGTTGATGGCCACGGCGACCGTGTCGGCCACGGCAAGGGTGAACTCCAGGTCGCCGGGCACGGGTTCGTGGCTCTCGTCGGTTGAGTAGAGGTGGATCAGCCCGAGCATCAAGTTTCCCTGGCGGATGGGGGCGCAGATGACGCTGGTCGTATGGATGATCCCCTTGCTGTCGCGGCTTCCGAGAGCGCTGTCGCCGAGCACGTTTCTCGCCATCACCGCTTCGCCCTCGCGGAGCACGGTCGTCGCGAGAAACCCGGCCACCTTGTGGTAGCGGCGGTCGGTGGTGGTATGGGAGGCGACGATCTCCAAGTCGCCGGCAGTCGGTTCGCCCTGATGGTCGCGAGGCAGCAGCATCACCGCGCCGGCGTCCACCTGGACCGTTTCGAAAAGACCGTCGAGCGCCACCATCGCCAGGCGCTCAATCGTGGGCGCCTTTCCGAGTTCAAAGGCCAGTCGGCAGAGGTTGGCGGCCTTGCGCCCGATGTCGTCGGCCTCGGCCTCCCGCGACTCCGTCGGCAGCGACTCCAAGAACCGCGTGTTGCCCTTCCGATGGGTGATCATCGTCGGTTCGTAGGTCGAGAGGATATCCGAGTCGCTCTTTGAATCGGACGCGGGCTGGCTGCCGTCGGAGACCGGCTGCCGGTAGGCGGCATTGGAGTCGGAGAATGCCTCGCTCAGGTTATGGACAAACACGAGCTGGGATCGGCCGATGCGGATAATGTCGCCGGGCTTGAGCAGCCAGTCTTCCTTGAGACGAATCTCGCCGACGAGCGTCCCATTGCGGCTATCCAGGTCGCGGAGCGTCCACTGGCCGTTGGCCATGAACAACTCCGCGTGGGTCCGGCTGCACCGCTCGTCTTTCAAGACCACCTGGTTGGTCGGGGCACGGCCAATGGTAACGGAATGGCCCGGCAAAAGGCGAAAGACGTCGGTCCATTTCGAACCTTCGCGGATCACCAGATAGGCGAGTTCAGTAACCACGGACAAGCAAACCTCCTTATTCCAACTTATCCGGAATCCCAGGTTTAGGGAACCTTTCAAATCGGGCCAGCCAGTGCAAACCGGAGAGAGACCGCCGGTTTTTCGGACAGTTTTCGTCCACAAAGCCTTGCGGCTGTCGTATCAGGTGAACAACCGAAAAACCACTCGCTTGGGGGGGTGTGGTGATCACGGATTTCCTCAGGGGCAGGCGGTTGCCCGAGTTGGGGCGTCTTGCCGCTGGACCACGCTGCAAGGGGGTCGGCAAGTGGTTTTGCCCGCCTTTGCCTGGCATCGCTGCATGGATCGGCCGGGAGTGCTCGCGGGACTCCCGTTTTTTTCGCGGGGTTGGGCGTTCCCGGCATGGTTTTCTTGCAATGTCGGGGAAATGGAATTATTCTGTAACTTGCGTCCATTGATCAATCGAACTCACTTTGCGCAGGCGAGCCATCGCCGGAGAAGCGTCTTGCCGGTGGTGAATCGGCATGGGCCCCATGGCGGCGTGGTCTTGATCGATCTCGAGGGGTGAGCGACGACTCGTTTTCCGATCCAGTCAGGAGAAGCGTTATGTTGCTGCGTACTTCTGCCGTCAACCGCAACGTCCGACTCGCGGCCCTCGCCACGACCCTGTTTGTGGCGGCCGCGATGTTGACCACGACGGCCCAGGCCCAGGTATTCTCGAACCAGCGGGCCGTCGGCGGTGTGATGCTCGACACGGACGGGATGATCCGCAACGCCACGCTGGCGGAACGCGGGGAACTGCGAGAGACGATCCTCAAAGCTCTCCAGCAAGTTCCGGCCGAGCTGAATGGGCGGGCGGAAATGCGCAAGGTGTCGCTCAAGCGGCTCGACGCCGCGCTTCGCGAGTGCGCCGCCTCCGGAACGCCGATTCCCGATGCGATCCAGTGCCTGGCCGGATTGCAGCAGATCCGCTACGTCGTCGCCTATCCGGAGCAGAACGACATCCTGCTCGTCGGTCCCGGCGAAGGTTGGCGCGTGGGCGACGACGGCTCGATCGTGGGCGAAACGACCGGCAAGCCGGTCCTCTTGCTCGACGATCTCGTTGTGGCGCTGCGGGCGGTCAACCGCCCGGACCCGAGCATCATCAGTTGCTCGATCAATCCGAGCGCCGACGGGCGGCAGCGGCTGCAAAGGTTTGTGAACCACCTGCCGGCAAACAGCGATCCCGGCCTGACCGCAGCGGCCATCGAGCGAGAGCTCGGCGCGCAGGAAATCACCGTCGAGGGGATTCCGGCGAACAGCCACTTCGCGGCGGTCCTGGTCGCGGCCGACTACCGGATGAAGCAGATGGGGATGGGGCTCGCCAAGGCGCCGGTTCAAGGGCTGCCCAGCTTTCTGGAGATGATGCGTCTGAGCGGGCGGGGGCTGAGCGACATGATGCCCCGATGGTGGTTGGAGCCTGACTACGGGACGATTCACGGCGACCAGGAAGGGCTGGCGTGGGAAATCTCGTCAACCGGCGTCAAGGCAATGACCGAGAGTGATTTTCTCGGTGCTCACGGCGAAGCGCAGCAGGCGCGCCGGCGCGATCCCGTTTCCGAGAAATGGGCCGAGGCAATGACGGCCAAATACGGCGATCTCTGCGTGGCCGAGCCGGTGTTCGGGCAACTCCAGGGCTGCATGGACCTGGCCGTGGCGGCGACATTGATCGTTCGCAAAGACCTGTTGAACAAGGCACAGTGCGATCTGCCGATGCTCGTGGCCGATCAGCGCACCGCCGAGTTGGCCGCCCCGCGGCACGTCGCCAGCCGCGCCGCGGTCGCGCGCAAGAACCGCGGGTGGCTGATCGCTTGCGGCGGCGTCCAGATCAATCCGTGGGCGATCGTCGAGCGCGCGGAGACCAAGGCCGAGTTGGCCGAGCTGCGCTCGCGCGTGGCGATGGCCAGCGACTCCGCCTGGTGGTCCAACTGAATCGACCTGCGTGATTCGTGGAAAAAGGCGGCTATTATTCAGATAGCCGCGCGGGCTTGCCCCGCGCTTCGTTACGCACGGGTGGAAAAAGGCGGCTATTATTCAGATAGCCGCGCGGGCTTGCCCTTCGTTACGCACGGGTTGTGCCGCAGCGCAGGCGCGCCGCGCGGCAAGCCCACGCGGCTATCACGCTCTCATGAATTCCTCCCGGAATCACGCACGCTCATCTAGGAACCGGCCTCGGGCGCTGGTTCTGGCCGATCTGGCTCTCCGGCGGCGATCGTCCGGCCGCCGTCAACGGGGATGCAGACGCCGGTGACATAGTTGTTTTCAACCAGGTAGAGCGCCGTCTGGGCGACCGCTTCGGGCGTGCCTTCCCGCTTGAGCAGCGTGGCCGCGACGACTTGCCGGCGCTCTTGGGCCGTAAGCCCCTCGGGGAGCATGACGGGGCCGGGTAGAATGGCGTTCACTCGCACGGCGGGGTTCCTCGCCGACAGCTCGACCGCCAGCATGCGGGTCATCGTGGGGATTGCCCCCTTGGAGATGAAGTAGGCGGCGTAGTCCCTGTAGGGGCGGGCGGTCGCCCAATCGCCGATCGCCACGATCGCTCCTCCGCCGGGCTGCCCCGCCATGATCAGCCCGCCGCGCCGGCAGCAGAGAAATGTCCCGAGGGTGTTGACTTCGAATTGCCGCAGCACGTCGCCGGCGGTGGTTTCTTCGAGCGTCTTGGGTTCCCACACGGCCGCCGTCGTGACCAGCGCGTCGAGGCGGCCGAAGCGTTCCAGGTGCCGATCGAAGAGACGCTCCACCTGGGCCGGATCGGCGACATTCGCCTGGAAGCACGCCGCCAGGCCGCCGGCGGCCTGGATTTCGGCAACCGCCTCCTCGGCGGGCTGGCGGGACGAGTTGTAGTGGAGGCTCACCGCGTAGCCCTTCCGGGCGAGCGCGACGGCAATCACATTGCCGATCCGCCGGCGGCCAGCGCCGGTGACCATTGCGACGGGCGTTGCGTGTGCGTCGGTGGACATGAGATGACCCGGCATTGCGCGTGTCTGGGATTCGCCTGTGACCGGAGGGAAATTTTAGCCGGGGCACGCACCGTGGCAAGCAGCAAAACCGCCGAACTGAGCGAACCGGCGCCCGAAGCGCGGATTTCAGCGCAGTTTTCCGGGCGGCGGGGGCGGAGCAGCACCCCGCGCCTTGGGCGAGGGGTTCGGCGGCGGACTGGCAAAGATCGGCGCGGTGGTTGGCCCCGGGGGCGACCCATTCGGCGGGGCTCCGGCCTCGCCGCCAGCCGGGACCGTCACCGGCGTTCTCGCCGAACGCGGCTGCGCCGAGACGGCGTCGCCATACGCGGGTTCCGCCACGGTGTTGAGGATTCTGTCGATGATCTGGTCAACGTCGATCCCCTCGGCGTCGGCGTTGAAATTGGTGAACAGGCGGTGGCGGAGGACCGGGTAGGCCAGCGCGCGAATATCCTCTGCCGAGACGGCGAACCGGCCGGCCAGGATTGCCCGGGCCTTCGCCCCCAGGATGATATTCTGGGCGGCGCGCGGTCCAGCGCCCCAGGCGAGCCAGTCTTTGACAAAACCCGGCGAGTATTCCTCCTTCGGCCGGGTGGAACGCACCAGGTCCACCGCATAATCAACCATGTGTTGGCCGGCGGGCACCTGCCGCACGAGCTGCTGGATCCAGAGGATGTCGCGTCCCTGGAGGACCGGCTGAATATCGCGCTTGACCGTCTGCGTGGTGGCCAAGACGATCTCTCGCTCTTCATCCCGCGTGGGGTAGCCGATGTTGATGGAAAACATGAACCGGTCGAGTTGGGCTTCCGGCAGCGGGTAGGTTCCTTCCTGCTCGATCGGGTTCTGCGTGGCCATCACGAAGAACGGCAGGTCGAGAGGATAGGTCTTGCCCGCACTGGTCACCTCGTATTCCTGCATGGCCTGAAGCAGGGCGGCCTGGGTCTTGGGAGGCGTGCGGTTGATCTCGTCGGCTAAGACGATGTTCGAGAAGATCGGCCCGCGGACGAACCGGAAGTGGCGCTGGCCGGTCGCCTGATCCTGGTCGATGATCTCGGTGCCCGTGATGTCGCTGGGCATCAAGTCGGGCGTAAACTGAATCCGGCTGAACTTCATTGCCAAGGTCTTGGCCAGCGTCGAGATGGTCAGGGTCTTCGCCAGGCCCGGCACGCCGATCGTCAGGCAGTGCCCGCGGGCGAAAATGCAGATCAGCATCTCCTCGAGCATCTGGTCCTGCCCGATGATCACTTTGTGGACCTCCCGGGACAGCAGCTCGCGAGCCTGGGCGACGCGGCGGACGGCTTCTTCGGGAGTCATCTGGCTGGCGCTTGCCGAGGGGGAATTCGACACAACTATGCTCTCCAAATCGAGTCCAAGGCATCACTTGCCGTGAGCCAAAAGCATGATCCCGCGCGATTCCCTCGCCGGCATCTCGCCGGCTCCGTCGGAACCTGGCCGCGGGCATCCTCCCGCGCGGCGGCTGCCGGCCGGGGGGGTGACGTTTGTATCAGTCTAATCGATTATTCAAAAAGCGGAAACCGAAGAGCATGCTGCCGCCGAGAAATCACGCGCTCAAAGCCGCCGCCAGCGCGCGAGAGGGACGTTTTTGCCGCGTCAGCCAGATGGGCAAACCAGGCAATTCCTGTGCGGATGCCACGATCGACTCACAGCAAGCGCCGCCGTGTCCGATCAAGGGGGAAGAGGGAAAGCCAGCTCCAGGAGGCGTGCCATGCACACGGCCGACGCGGCGATCATCATTCCCGCCCACAACCACCGAGCGGCCGTCTTGGACACGCTGGTTTCAGTGGTAGAGCAAACACTGCCCCCAAAACGCTTGATCGTTGTCGACTATGGATCGACCGACCAGGCCGCTCGAAGCGTCCAACAGTGGTTGGCGGAGACCGATCCACGCATCGAGGCGCATTTTTTGCCGCAGCCCGCCAGGGGGGCTTCTCTAGCCCGTAATTATGGCATGGGCCAGCGGGGAGACTGCCGGTTTGTTGCCTTTCTCGACCCGGATGATTTGTGGCCGCCGGATTTTCTTCAGCGCGCGACCTACTACCTGGAAACATACCCCAAGGCGGTCGCCGTGAGCTGCGACCGGCTGACCGTCAACGCCGCGAGCAGCGCCAGGCGGCGGGAAGTGCTGGCGGGGATTGCGGACAATCCGCCGCGCTGGCTGTTCACGCGCGATGCCCGGGTTGGCTCTTGCACCCTGTTTCGCGCGGAGGCGATCCTCTCGCTCGGCCAGGACGAAAACCTCGCGGCGGCGGACGGCGCCGGCCTGATGCTGAGGTTGAGTCTTTCCGGCCCCTGGCTCTATACGGCCGGAAAGCCCGCCATATTCCGCGCGAAAACCGCCCAGGCAGGCGAGGGAAGCGGCCTCGGCCAAGGGCCGGCCGACTGTGTGGCCTGGGCGCAAGTGTGCGAGGACTTCATCCACTCGCACAACGTGAGTCGATTCATAGCGCCCCGCGAGGTCCGCCTCCACTTGGCCAGGCGATGGTATCGCGCCGGCCGGCAACTTGCCGCAAGCGGCCGCTTCGACGAGGCCCTGCGATGCTATCGCCGCTCGTGCTATTGGCGGAGTTGGAGCCGGGCGCAGCTCCAGATTGTCTTCCGCTGCTTCACCGCTGGCGGAATCGGCCGCTGCCTGCGCGCGATCAGCCTCGCCGCTCGGTCAGTCCTGGCATCGCCGGTATCGCGACAAGGCCGCGCGGAAAGCATCCAGACCTGGCGGCTCGGCCAGGTCGAAGATCAGGATCGAGTAGCCAGCCCGGCCGATCGGGCGGAGGCTGCGAAACTCCCGGAACGGGTCGTCCCCCAGCACGTACAAGCCCTGTAGCGGCGTGACCGAGATCGCCAGGGTGTCGTATTCGTCGAGCGGCAGCTTCAGAGCCGGCACGTTGTCTGCTTCGACGCCGTAGGCCCGCGGCACGGCGGTCCCAAAATAGACCAGGGCGACCCGCCGGCGATCGCGACGTTCGATTTCCCGCGCCAGGCCCGGCAGGTCTTGCCCCCAGTCGATGCTGGAATCGACCAGGAGATGCCAGCCGCGCTCGGGTCCGCCGGCGGCGCGATTGAAATACGCCAGGTAGTGCGGCGCCACGCTCAAGCAACTCGCGGCCTGGGCGGCGATCAGCGCGGCGGCACACCATGCGCCCAATTTGGGCCAGCGGAGAATGCGCTCCCACAGCCGATCCACGGCAAGCAGCACCAGGAGCGGATAGAGAAGCAGAATATAACGCTGGCCGATATTGATTCTGGCGCTCATCACCAGCAGGCTGAAGACGGCCGCGCCGATGAAAAGCGATTGGACCTGCGTGTCGAGCGCCTTGAAGGCGCGCCACGGCGCCGGCAGCGTTCGGGCAACCAGCACGACGAGCGCAGCACAGAGAAACAGCTCGACGGGCGTGCTCTTGACCAAAAACGCGAAAGGAAAATAGTACCACCAACCGGTCTCCGATTGATCGCCCATCAGAAAAGCGCTATGCCCGCGACGGTTGTGCAAATACTGGAACAACACGCCGGCCAGCGGCGCCGGGCGTCTGAGCTTCTCATGGGCCACGCGCATCACCTCGGTGGCCACCGGGCCGCGGCCCAGCATTTGCACCCAGGGTGACGAGTCGGGTGTCTTTTCGAGCGGGTAGTTCTTGAGCGGCCCGGTGAAGCTGAACAGGTGCAGGCCCCACCAGAAAATGGTAATCAGCAGGACGAGCAGCGCGCCGCCGAGCGCCGCGCGGCGGCATCGCTTCATCCAAGGCACCCGAGGCTGGTCCGCCAGCCGCCCTGAAGTGTGGACAACATACATCACCGCGACAACCGGCAAGAGAAACACGCCCGAATACTTGGCCGCCATGCCCGCGGCGATCGCCAAGGCCATCAGGCCGAATCGCCACGGCGAGGGGCGGTGGAAATGCCAGGCGATCGCGCCGAGGGCCAACGTTCCGAACAAGGCGAAGCAGGCGTCGGTCCCCGCGAGCGACACGTGGGCGACGACCGAGGGACAGAAGGCGATCAAGCCCGCGCCGGCGGCCGCAGCGCTGACGCCTTTTCGCCGGTACAACCAGCCGGCGACCAGAACTAGCAGCGGCAGGCCGACGACGATCGAGTTGGCCAGTCGCGGTCCGGCGATGAGCCGGGCGTCTTGCACTTGCCCTCGCCACGGCTCCGGCCGGTCCTCACCCCCTGAAAAACTCAGCGGGAGCAGGTAGCTGAGCATGATCGGCAATGGGGCAATCCCCTCGGCGGCAATCCTCGGATCGAGCCGCCCGTCGCGCACCGTCTGCAACGCACAACTCAAGAAGTAGGTCTCGTCGAAGGTGATGCTCTTGTTCTGGCGAAAAGCGGTGGCCTGAATGAGCAGCGCCGCGCCGAGGACCGTCGCCACAACAACAGCGCCGGCAGCCTTCATAGGGGGCTTGCGTTGACTTGAATGGGGAGAGGTTACAGGTTGGAGAGACCAGTCCGCGCGTTGGGACGGTCCGGGGAACGGAGTTCCCGTTTCCCCAGCGCCCCCCCGAGCCTGCACAAGACGCCTTGCGCAGTCCGCGGCCGATAAACGTTCATTCTAATCTGATCCTCACCAAGGCACGAGCAGAGACACATCGGCGAACCGGGCAAGACCCCGAGGACCTGGTCTCTCGCCGTAAGTCCAATGAGGACAACCACTTCCACGTGTCGCTTGGGCGCAGATCGCGTCGCGACACTGGAGATCAGCACCAGCCGTTGCGGGGGAAAATGCGAAGATATTCTGAACCGATTACGCTGACTTTACCGATTAAATCGGCGAGATAGAAGGAGAAGGTGGACGATGGGCCAGCGATCACGACAGCGTGCCGGGCAACAACCGCATGCCACTTGGCCCCGCGGGGCCCGGCAGGCGCTTACGGTTCTTATCCCCTGCAAGGACGAGTGCAGGAACATCCGTGCGTGTATCGAGTCGGTCCGGCCAATCGCCGACGAAATACTCGTCGCCGACTCGGGATCGACGGATGGCACGCTGGAAATTGTCGGCCGCCTGGGTGATTGCCGGATTATCGAGCGAGTATTCGTGAATGACGCCGATTTCAAGAATTGGGCCATTCCACAAGCCGCCAACGCCTGGGTACTGATCGTCGACGCGGACGAGCGGATTCCAATTGCGCTTGTTGCGGAAATCGAGGCGATTCTGCGGGACCCTCCGGATCATCTGGACGCGTATCGCTGCGGTTTTCAGGATTTCTTCCTGGGACATCCGCTCAAGTACGCCAGGTGGGACACCGGCTCGATCCGGCTGATTCGGCGCGATGTGTGCCGTTATCAAAAGCGTCGCGTTCACGCAGACATCGACATCGATCGGCCCCGGGTTGGCAGGCTCAGAACCCGAATTCTGCACTACAGCATC
>JAMOAF010000885.1 GCA_023621895.1 Planctomycetota bacterium | reverse complement strand
GCGATTGGCCAGCGGAAATCATCAATCGGCTACAGATCGTCGGCGAGGTGTTTGCCGGTGCGATGTTGCGCAGGTCGTCCGAAGAATCGCTTCGCGCCGCCCTGGCCGAAAACGAGTCGCTGCGAGCCCGGCTCGAGCAGGAGAACCTCTATCTTCGCGAACAGGTGGTGCTGCGACATCATCACGGCCGGATCATCGGCCAGAGCGACGCCCTCAGGAGGGTGCTCTCCGAGGCGGAACGCGTGGCGGTCACCGGCACGCCGGTCTTGCTGCTCGGCGAGACGGGCACGGGCAAGGAGCTGCTGGCGCAGACGATTCATGAGTTGAGTCCCCGCAAAGATCGGCCGATGGTGATTGTCAACTGCGCGTCGCTTCCCGCCTCGTTGATCGAAAGCGAGCTCTTCGGGCGCGAAGCGGGCGCCTACACCGGGGCGGCCTCCGCCCAGGTCGGCCGCTTCGCGGTCGCCGATGGCTCGACGCTGTTCCTGGACGAAATTGGGGAATTCCCTGTCGAATTGCAGGCCAAACTCCTGCGGGTGCTCCAGGATGGCCGGTTCGAGCGTTTGGGCAGTCCGGAGACCATGACGGTCGACGTGCGGATCATCGCCGCGACCAATCGCGACCTTCAGCAAGCGGTGCGGGAAGGCAAGTTCCGCCCCGATCTCTTCCACCGCTTGAACGTGTTTCCAATCCATGTCCCTCCGCTCCGCGAGCGGCCCGAAGACATCCCGGCGCTCGTCTGGAGTTTTGTCGAGGTCCTCGGCCGCCGCATGGGCAAGACCATCAAGAGCATCCCCCGCAAGACGATCGGCCAGTTGCAGCGATACTCCTGGCCCGGCAATGTTCGCGAGCTGAGCAACATCATCGAGCGGGCGATGATCCTCGCCGCGGGCGACACGTTGCATGTGGAATTGCCATCGGCCTCGCAATCGACGCCGTCACCACGCATGACTCTCATGGAAGTCGAGCGCGCGCACATCCTTCGCGTTCTCCAGGAGACCGGCTGGCGGATTCGAGGCCCCCATGGCGCCGCCGAGATTCTGGGGACCAAGCCGACAACGCTCGAGGCGCGGATGGCCAGGCTTGGCATCAAGCGCCAGAAACGAGACTCCAACATTTCGTAGGGATCTCCAGAGTATTGGAACTTGGGCCGTCACGGGGCGGCCGCTGCCGGCTTGACGACCATCCGCGCAAGTTTCTTTCTACCAGCGGTTTAACGCATTTGCGGCCCGCTGCTTCGCTGCACCGGCACGCCGCGTGCTCTTATCGCAACGCGATTGGAACCCGTCGCCCTTATCGCTGGCGCTCTGAGTCGAACTCTTCGATTTCGACGCTGGCCGGGTCGGGCATATTCCCAAGAAGTCAAAGGGGAGATCGCCAATGGGAAGTCCACTCACCGCCTCCGGTGTCATCCTGGATTCCTTGAGCGACGGCGTGTACGTCTGCGACCGGGATCGGAGGATCGTCTACTGGAGCAAGTCGGCAGAGCGTATTACCGGCTGGGCCTCGGAGGATGTTGTCGGCCGCCGGTGCCTCGACGACGTTCTCTGCCATGTTGACAAAGACAACCATAAGCTGTGCGGAGAAGAGTTCTGCCCGCTTCATCGGTCGATGATCACGGGGACCGCGAGCACCGTACCGCTGATCGTATTCGCCCAAGGGAAAGACGGCACACGGATTCCGATGCAAGTGGCCGTCTCTCCGATCCGCGACCAGGCCGGCGAAGTGATTGGCGGGGTGGAGACGTTCCGGGAGATGTCAGTCGTACTGGCCGATCTGAAGAGGGCAGAGCGAATTCAGGCCCTCTCGTTGGAGCACGATCTTCCCGAGGATGCCCGCGTGCGGTTCTCCACGTTCTACACGCCCCACGACATCGTGGGCGGGGACTTCTATGCGATCAGGCGGCTCGATGCCGACCAATACGGTTTTGTCCTGGCCGACGTCATGGGCCACGGCGTTGCCGCCGCCCTCCATACCATGCACCTCAGTTCGCTCTGGGAGAGAGACTGCCACCTTCTCATCCATCCCGCGGAGTTCGCCGCTGCGATCAACAACGATCTGGCGAAGGTTGTCAAGGACGAGTCGTTTGCCACGGCGATCTGCGGTGTGATCGACGCCAAGCAGAGGATCCTTCGCTTCGCTTCCGCGGGCGGCCCACCGGTTCTTGTCGTGCATCCTGCGGGCACTGTCGAAACGTTGGAGTCGCCGGGCTTCCCCTTCGGGATGGTGGACGACGCCTCATACGACGCGGTGACGGCCCAGCTTGCGCCGGAAGACTCGCTCCTGCTGTTCAGCGACGGCGCGGTTGAGATTCACAACGCCAACGGTGAAATGCTCGGGGTCGAGGGCCTCGTTCGAGTTCTCAAGACGCTCGGCTATCCTGAGAGCGGCATCAATATCGGGGCCGTGGAGGAGGAGTTGCTCAGATTCTCCAACGCCATCCGGCTCGAAGACGACTTGACATTCCTTGAAGCCAGGTTCCGTTGACGGCGAAAGAAGAAGAATACGTGCGCGTTGAGGCGATGGTCGCCGATTTCCTTTTGAAGTCGTGAATAGCCCGATGATACAGGCCTTTTTTCGGATTGTGGCGCCCCCGGAGAAG
>JAMOAF010000470.1 GCA_023621895.1 Planctomycetota bacterium | reverse complement strand
GACCGTATCGTTATAGTTAGTCATCCGCATAAGCGCATTCAGTTTCGTAACAGGACCCGGCGCCTTGAATTTCAACTCGACGTTTCCGGCGTAGCCGCAAGGCATACCAGCTTGGGTTCTCGTGAACGCCAGCTCGTCCAGCAAGAGGAATTCGAGTGTCTGCGAGGCGACCGGCGTGCGGGTGTCCAACTGGAATTTCCCAGAATATTGCCAGGTTTGCCCGGAAATACGGTATTCCGCCGGAAAGGTGTTGATAGTGTACTCCGCGCTCCAAACGGCGGATCCGATAGAAAGGCCGAATGAAAGTATGAGGACCTTGAGTTTCACCATCAGTAAATTCCTTGACAGGGATGTCCCAAATAGGGCTTGCTCGGATACATTCCAAGCGGCAACCGGCTCACCATATTAACGGCGATATGCCGGCAGGCGTTCGTCCACCCGGGGTGCGGGGGCCACTTCGTGGTGCTCTGCAACGTCGATGTCGGTGACTGGCCGGGGAAGGGCGGGAGGCTCTTCAGCGACAAGGCCCCGGCGCGAATAGATGAGCAGGGCATGCTCCGGTAGCTGCCCCGACCCCCCACGCACGCCGGGAAACGAAGTCGAACGTTACGGCTGCGTGTGTATCTTGACCCTGCGGCTGGTTGCATCGCGGTGTTGCTTCGCCGGAATCGCCGGGACATCAAGGCCTGGCGGCCCCGTTGGCGGCGATTATCCGTCAAGGCCGGGTGAAATTCCAGTCCCAGCTCGGAAAGTCGCTCGCGATCTTGGGAAACGCTTGCGTGGCGCGCCAGGGGCCGAGACAATGGGGGCTGCATTTCCCGGGAGCCCCGCACGACTGAAAACGCTCCGCTGCGGCACCGAGGCCAGGCTCCACGGCGCCCGCACCGCCGGCCCCGCGGGCGCCGGCGAGATCGGCAAGTCGAACCGTGTGCGGCTGTTCGGCGCCGAGATCGTTTGGCGGTTCCGGCTCGGGGGGGTTCGCCCCTTGTGATCCGCCCTGTTCCGAATCTCTTACCGACTTTTTGAGGAATTGCACCATGCGCCTGCTCGATTCCCTGCTGAAGACGATTCTCTCGATCCTCCTGGTCTTGGTGCTCGGCCTGGCGCCCGCCCGCGGCGGGGAGCCCGCTTGGAAGGTGGGCACCGCCCGGACCAAGATTACGCCGCAGGAGCCTCTGTGGATGGCCGGCTACGGCGGTCGCGACCGGCCGTCCGAAGGGACGCTGCACGACCTGTGGGTCAAGGCGCTGGCGCTGGACACCGCCGATGGCGGCCAGGCCGTGATCGTGACCACCGATCTGCTCGGCTTTCCCAAGGGGCTGGCCGATCGCATCTGCGCCGAGTTGGGCAAGCGCTGCCGCCTGGACCGCTCGCGGATCATGCTGACCAGCTCGCACACGCATTGCGGCCCCGTCTTGCAGGCCGGGCTGACCGACATCTATCCGATGGAAAAATTTCCTGAACAGCCTGCCCGGATCGAAGCGTATTCGGCCGAGCTGGTGCAGAAGGTGGTCGACACGGCGGCCAAGGCCCTTTCGGCGACCGAGCCCGGCACGCTCTGGTGTGGCGAGGGAAAGACCGAATTTGCCGTCAACCGGCGCAACAACGCGGAGGGGCAGGTCGAGGAAATCCGCAAGCGGGGCGAGGCGCTGCGCGGGCCGGTCGAGCATAGTGTGCCGGTTCTGGCCGCCCGGGCGCCGGACGGCGCCCCGCGGGCGGTGGTCTTCGGCTACGCCTGCCACAACACGACGCTGAGTTTCTACCAGTGGTGCGGCGACTATTCGGGCTTCGCCCAGCTCGACTTGCAGGAGCGCCACCCGGGCATGCTGGCGATGTTCTACATGGGCTGCGGGTCGGACCAGAACCCGCTGCCGCGGCGTACGGTGGAGCTTTGCCAGAAATACGGCTCGATGCTGGCCGGCGCCGTCGACGAAGTGCTGGCGAAGTCGCTCCGCCCGATCGCGCCCCGCATCCGCACGGCCTTCGAGGTCCTCGACCTGCCGTTCGGCGAGCAGCCCACCCGCGAAGAGCTCGAAGAGATGGCCAAGAAGAGCGGCTACACGGCCCGCTGGGCCAAACGCCTCCTGGACGAGCTGGACGCGGGCCGCGCGTGGGCCAAGTCCTATCCCTACCCGGTCCAGGTCTGGAAGCTCGGCGAGGAGCAACTCTGGATCGTGCTGGGCGGTGAAGTCGTGGTCGATTACGCGATCCGCTTCAAGAGCCAGTTCGGCCCGCGGACCTGGGTCACCGGCTACGCCAACGACGTGATGTCGTATATCCCCTCGCATCGCGTCTGGGAGGAGGGGCGCTACGAGGCGGGCGCGTTCAGCGTTTACGGGCTGCCGGCCGAGCGGTGGTGCGAAGACATCGAAGAGCGGATCGCCGCATGTGCCGAGCGGCTGGCGGCCAGGGTGAAGTAGGTGGCAACTGCGGCTGAAGGCAAGCCGTTCGATCGCCGCCGGCCTTTAGTGAGCGGATTGCGATTGGCCGAAAGCCGTTGGCGTCGGGGAAGAAGGCGTTGGCGCCGCTGAACAATCCGACGGGGTTGGACATGTTGACGGCGATACTCGTGGTTTCCGGGCTGGCGAGCGTTGCCAACGCCACCACGGCGACGACCTGGCCGAGCCTGGCTTGCGACACCTGGCCATGATGGTAGAGGGGTGATCCCGGGACCGGGAAACGCTGCATTGCCCCGTGTTGCCTACAGGGCAGCTCGACGCCGATCCAGATCTGTTCGGCCAGTTCCGCGGGAGTGTGCTCCGGTCCGACGGGTTCGCAGAGGTTGAACCACGACAGCCCGGCTTCGATGATCCGCTCGATCGTTGCCCGCCGATCCCTCGGTGCGATCTGTCCCGTGCGAACGTCATCCTTGAGTTGCTCAACATCCATGCCACCTTCATAACCGATTCCCCAGAATCAGGCAGCACCAATTTCACAGAATGGACAGCTACTGGCACGAGGGGGCGAGGGCGGTCACTTACAAGGATAACACGGCTTCCTGTCAGACCGCATCGAGCCGCCCCAGGTCGAACTCCGGCGCTTCTAGGAAATCGTCCTCCGGGGTAAACTCGCCACTGGTGACCAGCGTGCAAAAGTGCGGGTGCAAGTGCAGCAGTTCGCCGAACGTGCGGATCGCGGCGACCATGCCTGGCACCACATCGTCGCGGCCGAGAAAGCGCTGGACCTCCGTCTGCATGCACGTCCAGACGCTCGAGCAGCGCTTGCCCAACAGCTTGCGATCGAAGCGGGTGTGCAACCGGAAGCGTTTGGGGATGGTCCGCACGAGTTGCCGGTGCGCGACAATCTCGCAGACCTCTGGGCTACACTACCTCCGCTCGGCCGTGGCTTCCGCCAACAGCGAGATCGACTCGCGGATGGCCTGCGTGGGGTCCACGGTAGGCCACATCTCCAGGCCGAGAAAGCCGGTGTAACCCTTGGCGGCGATTGCGCGGAAGACGTTCAGGTAGTTGATCTCGCCCGTGCCCGGCTGGTGGCGGCCCGGCACGTCGGCCACGTGGAAGTGGGAGATCTTCCGGCGCATCGGCGCCCAGCGCGAGGGTTCGCTGAATCGCGGCGCCGGCAGAGGCCGCGGCAGCGAGGCCGAGCAATCGGCGACGGGACATGGAAGCGTTCATTTCGTGGCCTCATCCACTCGGTAAAGGTGCTTCTCGGTTCGGATGAAGAACGAATCGCCGGCAACCGCGGGGCTCGCCATCACTGACTGCCCGTCGAGCCGGTTGACAGCCAGCTCTTCGAACTTCCGTCCCGGCCTGATGACCGTGCAGACGGCGTTCTCATTGAAGAGGTAGATACGGTTGCCGGCGTGGATGGCCGAAGCCGAATACTTGCCCTCAAGTCGATTCTTCCAGACGAACTCCCCCGTTTTCGCTTCCAGACAGGAGAGAATGCCTTGATTGCTGATGACGTACAGCAGGTCGTCCACCAGCAACGGGGACGATCGCGAAGGAATGCCGCGGGCCTCCTTCCACGCCACGTGGCTGTCCGTCACGTCGCCGCTGCCGTCGACACGCACCGCCCAAAGCTCCGGACGATCGTAATCCGTGACGAGGAACACGAGCCCGTGCCCATAAACCGGCCGGGGGACGGCGGAAAAGCCGTGGTGCCGGACCTTCCAGAGTTCCTTTCCCGTCACGGGATCGTACGCGTAGACGGCCTGCCCTCCCGTACTGACAAGCTGCCGCCCGGCCCCGCGGGGAACCAAGAGCGGCGTGGAGAATGCCTTTCGCTTATTGACGGGGACCGTAGCGTAATCGAACGAGCGGTCCGTTCTCCAGACGGTCTTTCCGCTGGATGTGTCGAGCGCGATCACGTATTGAACGTCGCGGCCGTCGACATTCACGATCAACAGGTCCCCCAAGAGGAACGGGGAACTGCAGGGCCCGGCCCCGGTCTCATGGTCGCAGTTCAGATCGCGCCGCGTCCAGACGATGGATCCCGTGGCGGAATTCAGACAGGCCGTACCGTAGGCGCCGTAATGCACGTAGACCCGGCCCGGCTCGATCGCCGGCGTCGGTGTCGCGTAGGTATTCTCCGCAGCGATCGGCTGCGGCCGCTCGACATTAAAGATGTGAAGATCGTGGACGATCTTCCCTGTCTCCCGATCCACGCAGGCGGCGAACAGCCTGTGACCATCCCCCGTCGCGGCCGTCATCCAGATCTGATTTCCGCAAATGACGGGAGAAGACCATCCGTGATCATGGATGGCTGTCTTCCAGACAACCTTGTGGTTCTCATTCCATGTCAGAGGGAGATGGCTCGCGCGAGTGTGCCCCTCTCCGGTCGGCCCACGAAACTGCCGCCAATCCTCGTCCGCCGATAACGAACCGGCGACATTCAGAGCCATGACGACACACAGTGCGGCTCTCGTGATACGTGAAGTGATAGGCAAGATGATCTCCCCACAGCAAGTGATAGGCAGAATGATCCCCCCCCCCCCCCCCCCACTTCCCCTTTCAGGTCCGGCTTGGAAAGCTCCGTGATGCAGTGCGGAATCCAGTTGGTGATCTGCCGTTTCAGCCGCTCGGTCCACAGCGGGCCGTTGACCTTGTAGGCTTGCGTGCGAACCGGGTCGAGTCGAGACTTCGACACGGGCGCGTCCACTCGAACGCTGAGCATGTTCGACGCACTGCGGTCGCCGTTCGCCGCGGCGGTTCGCCAGACTTCTTTCAAGGTCCTGGCGTTGGGAATCGTGGGTTGCGGGGGGTGATCCGAGGACCACTCATTCAAGCATCGCCGCTGCAACCCCAGGTTGCCTTTCCGCCGGCAGCGGCACCCTCGGCCAGCCCTCCATGCCGAAGCGGATGTCTCGTTCGATGAACTCCCAGACAACCACTCGCTTGTTGGCCAGCAGCGCCGGCTTGCGCGCGAGCGCTTGCCGGACCAGCGTCGATGCCCCGCCATCGTTCACCAAGGAGGCCAGCGGAAACCCGAGCTCTCGGGCCAGGTGAGCGATCATGCCGCCGGAGCCCGGTGCGTCTTGCTCATAGATGCGCAGAAAGCTGTCGCCCAAGACGAGGATTTGCGAGTCGGGATCGTCGCGGTAAACCTCGCCGGACTGGCGGTGAACGACCTGTGTGCAATCGATCGTCTCCGCCGGAAAACAGCGCTCGATCCGCGGCGCCTGCATCATCCGGACGATGTCGCCGCGCCGCTTGACCGCAACGGGCTTCAGGTCGTATTGAACTTGTCCCCTTTCGACCAGGCCCAGCTCGAGCAGCTTCCTGGCCGTTGCCTCGGCCGCCAGGCGCATTCCCTCGGGCGACCAGTGCGTGTCCTGCGGCAGGTAATACTTCGTCTTGCCGCCGGGTTCCTCTCCCCTCTTGGCTCGGTCAAAGACCTTGAACAGGTCCACGACCGCGACGCCGGCCTCCTCCAGTTGCGCGATGATCTTGCGGGTGTGCCCGGCGAGCGGCTGGCCGGGGGCTGGCGCCCTTTGGGTGAGCATTTCCGGGTAGACGCTCGCCTTGCCGGGAACCGGGACCACGAGCAGCCCGATCCCCCGCGCGCGGAGTTGATCGCGAAAGTCGAGAATCGCCGGAAGAGGATCGCCTTGGCCTTCTCCGGAGACCGTTTTCGGAGGCCAGGGCTCGATCAGGTACCGGACGCCGGGCCGGTAGAAGAGCCAACCTTCTCGCCCGAGAATCGTTTTCGGTCCGGCGTCGTCCAGGAGCATGAACCGTGCATACTGCACTGTCGGCCGCACCTTTTCAGCGAACCAGGATGCCTCTTCGAGATTCTTTTCGTACGCTCTGAGGTTGGCCGCGGTCGGTTTCTTCAGAAATACGTCCGCCGACTGCGGCCTTTGCCCCCGGGAGACTTCGAGCCCCGATTGGAGAAGGCCGACGCCGAAGATCGTCACGACGAACACTCCGGTGAGGAAGACGTGCTGACCTTTCGCTGCGGCCATCCTGGTTTCTCCGAGAACCGCCAAATTCCGTTAGAACTGGAAATACAGGAACGGGTTGAACGCCTGGACAAACATCGTCATCAGCGACAGCGCGAACAGGAGGATCAGCAGCATCGCCTTGCCCCAGGTGAGCGTCTCGACCCAGTCGAATGCCTGCACGGGCTGGAATACGACCAGGGCGCAGAGGGCCATGATGATCAACGTGCCTTGCGTATAGACCTCCGCCGCCAGCAGCATCGAGCCGCCCCCGGCAATCGAGCCGCCGAACATCGCGCTTAGGAATCGCCAGGCGTCCATGATGTCGGGGGAACGAAACAGCACCCACGAGAACAGCAACAGGAGGAACGTGATCGCGATCCGCGCGGGCGGCGGCAGCCGGGTGTAGATGCTGCTCTTGCCCATCGCCCGCTCCCAGATCAAGAGGGTTCCGTGGTAGGCGCCCCAGAGGACGAACGTCCAATTGGCGCCGTGCCACAGTCCGCCCAAGAGCATCACGGTCGCCAGGTTGAAATAGGTCCGCCGTGTTCCACGGCGGTTTCCGCCGAGGGGAAAATAGAGGTAGTCGCGCAAGAACGTGGAGAGCGAGATGTGCCACCGCCGCCAGAAATCGGTAATGCTCTCGGACAGGTAGGGGGCGTTGAAGTTCCTGGGAAACTCAAACCCGAGCATCCGCCCCAGCCCGATCGCCATATCGGAATAGCCCGAGAAGTCAAAGTAGATCTGGAACGCGTAGGCGGTTACGCCCAGCCAGGCGTCGAGCGCGGCCGGGGCCTGGGCGTCGAAAACGGCGTCGGCCACCTTGCCGATCGCGTTGGCTAGCAGGACCTTCTTGGCCAGGCCCAGGATAAACAGCGCCACTCCCAAGGAAAACTTGTTCCAGGTGTGCGCCCGCGAAACAAGCTGCTCGGCGATCGTGTTGTAGCGGACGATCGGGCCGGCGATCAGTTGCGGAAAGAGCGCGACGAAGCAGGCGAAGTCGAAGAAAGAACGGACCGGCGGCGACTCGCCCCGATAGACGTCGATCGTGTAGCTGAGGCTCTGGAAGACGTAGAACGAGATTCCGATCGGCAACACGACCTCGACCACGGTCAACGGCGCGATTCCCAAGTTGCCCAGCAGCCAGTTGAGGTTGTGTGCCGCGAACATGTAGTACTTGAAGAAGCCCAATGTTCCGAGGCTCGTGACGACCGAGGCGACCATCGCCACCCGCTTCCACCGCCGGCTTGCTCCGGGCGCGGCGATCCACTGGCCGAAGGCGTAGTTCACGGCCGTGACAAACAGCATCAGCAGCACGAACCACGGATTCCACCAGCCGTAGAAAACGTAGCTGACCAGGAGCAGAAAGAGATGCCGGTTGCCCGGCAGAAGGTAATAGACCAGCAGGACCAGGGGCAGAAAATAGAAGATGAAGACCTGGGAGGAGAAGACCATGGGTTCTCACTTGACGACTCGATTTGTCCATATGGCCCAGTAAATCGGGTCTGACTTCTCCTCGAAGTACTTGTCGATGATGCCTCCCATGAAGTAGTTGTCGATGGGCGACTCCAAGGCCATCCGATGCACGTCTCCAGCCCGGAACTGCACGAGGTTTCCGCCGACCTGTTCGACGCGCTCGTCGGCCGCCGCGGCGCGCGGCTTCCGCGGGTTGTAATGGCCGACGTAAATCACATCGGAATCGACTTTTCCCCGGTGCGTCTGGAGCACCTCGTACTTCATCACGAAGGCATAATCGTAGTTGACGTTTTCGGGGAACTCACCGCGAATCTCCACGAGCCGTGCGGTCACCTCGGTACTGCCGCGGGTGGTGACTTCCGCGTCCTCACCGCTCTCGGTCCGGCTGGCGCACGATCCGCAACATGCTCCAGCCAGAAGCAACAGTCCGAGGCCGAGCAGGCGCCGGCACGGATTGACGGGCCCTGTCACTTGCATCATTGCGCTGTTCCGATCTCTTCATAAGTCCAGCAGGGCTCCCAGCCCTGGCCAAGCTCGACGACGGGCCCGTCTTTCGTGCCGGCGTGTTTCGCCCGCAACTCTCGGCTTGCGCCGCCGATCGTGGGTGCATCGCTCAATCGCATCAGGCAGATGGCGCCGCCGGAGTCTTCCGAGCCGCCTCCGTCCTTGAGGCTCTTGGTGAACAGCACGTACTGGCCGTCGGGCGAGAGGGCGCCGCCATAGACGTGGCAACCGTCCTCCCCGTAGACGAGCTGCTCGCTGCTGCCGTCGCCCACGGCCATCCATAGCTGGGTCCAACCGTAGCCGCCACCCGCCGTCTGGCCGGCCGGCCGGGAAGAAAAGATGATGTGCTTCGAGTCCGGGAACCAGGCGGGGGTGCAGCTTTGGAACTTGTGCACCGCGTTGAGCTTCCCGGTGGCCAGGTGCAGCCGAACCACCGTCCACATGACGCCCAGGTGATTGCCCGTGCCGCAGAACCACTCTCCATCCGGCGACCAGAAGAGCTGCTGGTAGATTCCTTCGCGCGGCATGCTGCGAACCACTTTCTTGCTCGCCAGGTCGACGATCTGGATGCCTTGGGGAACCAGGCAGGCGATCTGCGTGCCGTCCGGCGACCAACTGGCCCAAGGCCACTGGCCGTCTTGGCCGACAACCGCGGCGTTGGCGCCGCCGGGGTCGGCGATCACCAGGCGGCCCTGGAATCCCCAACGGTCGTGGCTGACCGTGCTGCCCCGTGCAATCTGGCGGTAGAGCAGCTTCTTGCCGTCGCTCCTGAACATCGGAGCCGCCTCTTCGTAATTCGGCGTGTTGGTGATATTCCGGCTCTGCGATCCATCGGGCCGCGACAGGAACACGTCCCATGTGCCGTTGTCGCTCCGGGCGGAGTAGGCGATCCAGCCCTTCGCGCGAACCTGCTCCGCCAGTTGCCGGGCGCGCGGGTCGCGCTCCGGCTCTCCCGCCGGAGCGGCCGAGCAAATCATGACGCCGATGACTGAGAGCGCAATTAGGACAACTGACCTTGGCATGGATGGATTTCCCCTGTTGGTGAGGTCACACCTGCCGGCTGATCCGGCAATCGTCTTCGCCGCGGGCCGGCAAAGCCGATTTCAGCCGTCAGGCCGCCGAGACAGCCGGAAGTGTGTCAGGCTCCTCGCATACCGTCTCCCTGTTGAGTCCGCCGCAATCGCCGCGACCTCGTCCGCGTGTTTGAAGCCGCGAACCAAGGCCGATGACGCGTCTGAGTATAGCAGGCCGGGTGGAGGCTGTCATGACGGACGATTCTCGCCTCTCGATGAACGTGGGTGGTTTGGACCCTCCGGGTGATCGCCCTCTCGCCCGGAGCGCACGGTGACCGGAGACATGCACGGGGAGTGTCCCGGATTTCGGCCCATGGATGCTGCATTTTGCGGCACTCGCCGCCGTCTTGCTCGGTTCTGCGCGCCGCCGCGGGTCGATGCATCAAGTCATAACGTTTGATGTTCCAACGGTTTAGGAGCATGCCGCCGAGCAGCCGTGGCTCTTGGCACATGAGTTGCTTGCGTCAAGCTCCCATCTTCAGGGCTTATTTCGTGGACGGAGCCGAAGTCATGTTGGTCTTGAGCCGCAAGCTGGGTGCGAGCATACGAATCGGTCCGGATGTTGTGATCAGCGTCTTGGCTATTCAGGGGAGCAGAGTCCGGCTGGGGATCTCAGCCCCGGCGGACACGGACATTTGGCGCGCCGAGTTGATTGACGGCCGCGAGGCGCTGCCAGCGGGGCGCTGCCCGTGCATGCCCGACGCCCATCCGGGGGCGGGGTTCTGAAACGTTGGGACTGGAGACAAGGAAGCCGGCTGCTGAACCCGCGCGATCCTGCCTGGCGATGCTGCGTCGCCATCCGGCCCGGAGGCACGATTGGTGTCCGGCTGGAGAACCGCAGTCTTCAGGGACTTTTGGCTCTCTCCATCTCCGGCACGGCGGACAAACTGGATCGGCTCGTTCGCCTGGTATCCGGTTTATCGTCTTGATTCCTTTGGAGAATAGTCGATTCGAGGACTCCACGATGGGTGCGTTATTGACGGTTTTGGGATGGGCGATTTTTGGGTTGATCGCGGGGGCGATCGCGCGGTTCGTGCTGCCCGGAAGGCAGTCCATGGGCTGGCTGATGACGATGATTCTGGGGGTCGTCGGGTCGTTCGTTGGCGGCGGATTGTCTTATCTGCTGTATGGTAGAGGGGAGACGGCGTTCCAGCCCTCCGGATGGATCATGTCGATCCTCGGGGCGGTGATCGTGTTGGCGATCTACTCATCGGCGATGGCCAAGAAGGGCGCGTAGATCGCGGTCGGCGGAAGCGGCTCAGCGCTCGATGCACCCGAGCGCGTTGACGATTGATTGGCAATAGCGGGTCGGATTTGTCAGGCCGTCCCAATCATGGTTGCGGCCCAGGCCGCCTTGAAAGGAGTCTGTATGGACCTCGGGAAACGCTGTGCAGCCGAATTGTTCGGAACATTCTGGTTGGTTTTCGGGGGGTGCGGCAGCGCCGTTCTGGCGGCCGCGTTCCCGGACGTGGGAATCGGGCTTCTGGGGGTCGCGTTCGCTTTCGGGTTGACCGTGCTCACGATGGCCTACGCGATCGGCCATATCTCCGGATGCCACTTGAACCCGGCGGTCACGGTCGGCCTGGTGGCGGGGAGCCGCTTCAAGGCAAGCGAGATCATTCCCTACGTGATTGCTCAAGTGGTCGGCGGCATTGTCGGCGCGGCGGTGCTGTACGTGATTGCCTCCGGAAAGGCGGGGTTCAACCTGGCCGACGGATTCGCCTCGAATGGCTATGGCGCGCACTCGCCGGGCGGCTATTCGCTTCTGGCCTGTTCCGTCGCGGAATTCGTCCTCACGTTCATGTTTCTCTTGATCATCCTTGGCGCCACGGACAGCCGCGCGCCGCAAGGATTCGCTCCGATCGCGATCGGGCTGGGATTGACGCTGATCCACCTGATCGGGATCCCCGTCACGAACCTGTCGGTGAACCCGGCCCGGTCGACGGGCCCCGCGCTCTACGTTGGCGGCTGGGCGCTTGCGCAGCTCTGGCTCTTCTGGGTCGCTCCGATCCTCGGTGCGGCGGTCGCCGGAGTCGTCTATCGCACGCTCTTTGGCGCGGCTGGCGAGGAAGGCTAGCCCGGAGTATTCGTAAAAGCATGGAATTCTTGAGCCTCCTGGCGCACCTGAGTCGATGTGCGTAAACTACTTCGAGAGCAGCCAGGAGGCTCAAGATGGGGTGGTGAAAACCGGACTTTTCTAGCCTGGCTGTTTTTGTTCCCTTGTTGTCTTTTGGGAGCACGCTTGCCACAGAGGAAGTAGAGCGGTTCGCTGAGGCCCGTCCCGAAAGGAAACCCCTAGGCCAGCCCAGGGTGAAGCACAGCGAGTGAAACGAGCTGGTGCGCTGGCCCTGGGTCAGGAGCCGCGCAAAACGCGGCCAGCCCCAACGGGGCGGTCCTAAAGAAGTGGATGACCGCGCTGGTCAATCCCAGGCGTAACGTTCATCGAGTGCGATCCCATGCCTTTGGCAGATCGCCCGGAACTCGTCCTGGAACGCGATGCGCTTGTGGTGCTTGGTGCTGTAGACAATGTGGACAAGCACTTGGGCCAACGATTGAGACATGCTTTTGGTCTCTTTGTTAGGGCCGCCCCGTTGGGGCTGACAGGGTCTGAGGCGGCTTCTGACTTAGGGGTGTCCCTTCGGGACGGGCCCTGGGCTGGCTTAGGGGTCCATTTCAGAAATGATGTCAAGGTTCCTCGCGCCCGTCGGGAGCGGTTCCTTTGATGTCGCGCAATCGCTGCAGCATTTCGATCGAGAGCGATACGAACTCGGCGGTGCGGCGAGATTGAAGATCGTGCAAGCTCATTGGTAGGATGGGCATTCCTGCCCGTCGTTCTCTGTCGGGCGGGAACGCCCAACCACCATCATTGAAGGAACCCTGGCATCATTTCTGAAATGGACCACTTAGCCAGCCCAGGGTGGAGCACGGCGAGTGAAACGAGCCGGTGCGCAGGCCCTGGGTTGGAAGCCCATCCCGAAGGGACCCGTCGTTCTCTGTCGGGCGGGAACGCCCAACCACCATCATTGAAGGAACCCTGACATCATTTCTGAAATGGACCACTTAGGGGTGTCCCTGAGCAGATGCGCGATACGGCGCCATTTTGACTCCGCCCCGCGACGGGCAAGAACAGAAGCGGGCCGGGCCCAAGAGGCCCGGCCCAAGATCCGCAAAACAAGCGCTACGGAACGGATGCACAACTCTTTTTTGTCGGGCTGCGCTACTCAGCACCCGGCGCAGGGGGCGCAGGCGCAGGCCGCCTTGGGGGCGCAGCAGCCGCGGGCCGGACGCGCGCAGCTACGGGTCCGCGGCGGGCAGCACGGAACCTGGACGGTCTTCTGCACCATCTTGCAGACGCGGACCTCCACTTGCTTCTCAACGCAGCGGGGAACCTGAACCGTTCGGGTGACCACTTTCTGCTCGGGCACGCACTTCACAACGCAGACCTCGCGGGTGACCGTCCGCTGTTGCGGCACGCAGACCGTGTACTGCACCTGGCGCGTCTTCTCTTCTTTCTGGTACTCGCAGACGCGAACCTTCCGCGTCCGCGCTTCGGGCTTGCAGACCGTCACGGTATACTCGCAGGGCTCCTCGACCACCACCGGCTTCGAGCAAGTGACTTCAACCTGCTCCTGGACAATGTTCGGGACCCAGACCTTCTTGACGCACTGGACGGTGCTGGCACCGCCGGCTCCGCCGCACGAATCGCAACCGCTGTCGCAAGCGGCGCTGCATGCGGTGGTGCAGGGGGCGGCGCAGCAGGCGCTACGGCGCGCCCACAAGCGGCAAGCCCGGCGGGCCGTACAAGTGCTCGCGCAGACCTTGGCGCTCGCCGGAGCGACTTCCACCACTTGCTCTTCCCAGTGGCCCTTGTCCTTGCACACGGTGCGGGTCTCCTTGACCTGCTCCATCTTGCACACCTTGCGGACTCCCTGGCGCTTCTCCTGATGGGGAACCATCACCGTGTACTGCTGCTCGACTTCTTTCCAGACCGGCGTGCAGACCGTGACCTTGCAGGTCTTGGTCCGCGTCTCGGGGACCATCACCGTGCACTCTGTCTGGATCGTCTTCGTTTCGGGAACACGCTTGTAGACGGTGCAGGTCTCCTGGCGCTCTTCCGTGGTGCACTCAAGAACCCGGACGGTGCGCAATTCCGTCACCCATTCGGGCACGCAGACGGTGCGCGTCACATATTGTTGCTGACATGCCGGCTGGCAACAGTCGGCCTTGGGCTGGCAACATGCCGTGCCACAGGCAGCCCAGGAGGCCCCAGCCATCACCAATGGCAGGAGCAGGGCAAGCGACAATCTCAAGTAGCGAGACATTGGTGGATCCTCCTTGGAACCGTGAGAATGACCGAACTCCAACCGCCTCCACCACCACGTGCGCGGATTTGGGAAGCCACTGGGTTCTGAACAACATGGGCAAACCAGTCCAGTCAAACTAGCGGGGGCCCAACCCGCTCCCCCATCCATTGTTCTGACCGGCCGCGCCCGCGTCAACACCCTGGGCCGGCGAGAAAATCGCAGAATGCATCGCAGAATGCGTAGAGAGAGTATTCTGCCACCACCGAAGCCGCATTCTGCCGCTCCGCCACCGTCGCCACCCACG
The DNA here is from genome assembly GCA_023621895.1 of Planctomycetota bacterium. Lineage (GTDB taxonomy): Bacteria > Planctomycetota > Planctomycetia > Pirellulales > Thermoguttaceae > JAAYCB01. Next base: position 3,525 of record JAMOAF010000470.1, on the reverse strand, counting down.
GCTCCCACCACTCCGGGCTTGGACAGATCAAGCCACAAAGGTCGGCGCCGCATCGGTTTGTGGCCACATGGCTCCCCGTCCACCGATCTTGGCACGAGAATTGCAAAAACTCTGCGGTGAATCGAACTCCTTCATTCACTACCTGGGCCGTAACCAGAGAAGGCTGGCTTCTACTTCATCAACGTTATCAATTATCCCGTTCTTTTCGCTGCTTCGTCATTTCGCCTGGAGACGCGAATCTTATCCCGGATGACAACCCATGGACTCCGCAAAGCAAACCGCGCTCGATGCCAAGAAAAAGGTCTTCTCGCTCTTTGACGAGTTCAAGGCGTTCGCCTTCAAAGGCAACGTGATCGACCTGGCCGTCGGCGTGATTATCGGTGCCGCTTTCGGCAAGATCGTCGACTCGCTCGTCAAGCACCTGATCATGCCGCTGATCAGCGTGGTCATGCCCGGCGAGCAGGGCTACCTCGACTGGAAGCTGGTGCTCAACGGCAAGGAGATCCCCTACGGCCTGTTTCTCGGGGAGATCGTCAACTTCCTCATCGTGGCGCTGGCGTTGTACATCTTCATCGTGAAATTTCTCGGCCTGTTGATGAAGGCGAAGAAGGCGGAGGCCGCCGCCCCGCCACCACCCACCAAGGACCAGGAGCTGCTGGCGGAGATTCGCGACTTGCTGAAGGAGAAGGCGGCCTAATCCCGCCCCTGCGTGACCCAAGCCAGGTTGAATCGCGCCAGCGCCATCCGGTCGTAGAGCTTCTCTTCCCCTCGTTCGAAGAGCAGGTAGACCGTGCCGTCCGAACCGGCGGCGAGCGACGAGTAGGCGCTCATGCCTTCATTGACCAGCCGCTTGACCGGCCACGTATAGCCCTGGTCGAAGCTGGCGAACACCGTCATGCGGTGCCGCGACTTGCCCGGATTGTCCGGCGCGCTGAACAGGAGCACGTCCTTGCCGCCGGTCAGCTCCAGGGGCATGCGGATCAGGCCGGCGTTGCAGCCGTAGCTCGGCTTCGTGCCGTATTTGAAGTAGAACGGCTCGCCGATCTCGAACAGGTCGGTCGTCACCTGCCAATCGACCCACATCTGGCCGCCGTTGTGGCTCCAGGCGATTTGCCGCCGGTGGTCAACGGACATGTGCGACCGCGAGTTGTAGTAGATCGAACCGGTGGATAGTTCCGCCAGCGTTCCCTCGCCCGTCCCGCTCTGCACCGGTCCGCTCGTCTGCCATGTCTTTCCTCGGTCGTCGCTATAGATGGCCGTGTTGTAGTTGTAGGGCCACCACTCCTGGTCGTTGTTGCCCATCGGCGGCTGGACGCGAGCTGGCATGATCAGCCGGCCCTTGTGCTTGCCGAACTGGAGCGTGATCCCCGACTCGGAGCACGTCGTTTGCACGGGCACGCTGCCCGAGCCGCCATGCCCCATCGGGTTGGGCTTGACGACGATCTCCTCCCGCTGCCACGACTTGCCGTGATCCCGGCTCCGCCAGAGGAATCCTCGCTTCGATTCGACGACCATCACGTCGCCCGTGTTCAAATCGACGATCGCACTGCCGCCGGCGTCGTGACCCACTTCGCGCGCCGGTTCGAACGTCTTGCCCCGGTCCTCGCTGCGGCGGAGCAGGCGGCCGCTCCTGGCAAAGGCGAGCACCGAGCCGTCCGCCGTCACGACGACGTTCGGAATCCGGTTCTCGGCGCCCTCGTAAAGGTCTTGGACCTCCAGCAGCGGCTCGCCCGCACGGCAGACTCCAGCCGCGGCCAGCAAAATAGCAGCGGCAAGACTGGCCGCCGTGGGAAAACTCCTCATGATCTCGCTCCTGGTCTGCAACGTGCCTGGCCCGGCGGCGCCGGGCTGCTCATGCCCCGTGGATCGGAACCGGCGGCCGGCTTTGCCATTTGCCCTGGGTGAAATCGGGAAAGTCGATTGCCGAGCCATTCTGCGCGACCGAGTCGATCGACAGCGGGGTGATCGCGCTCCAGGCGGCGGCGTCGTAGACGTCTTGGGGCAACGGGGTGCGGTTGATGACGGCCTTGAGGAAGTCGTGCATCAGCACGTAATCGCTGCCGCCGTGTCCGCCGTGCTGCTTGGCCTGCTCCTGGAGAGCCGTCCAGAGCGGATGGGCGTATTTCTGCATGTAAGGAGCGAACGGCTCGTAGGCATGGGGGGTGGGCGATTTGCCCTCCAGGTAGATGCCGCCCTTGTCGCCGCCCATGTGGATGCCCTCGGTCCCCTGGAGCCGGAAGATCAGGTCGTAGGGCCGGGGGGTGCTCATGTCGAAATACAGGGTCACCGTTCGCCCGCGGGCGGTCTGGAGGATGCTCGTGTTCACGTCGCCCAAGGCGTAGTCGCGCTGGGCGAGCGGGTGGTCGGGACCGAACTTGCGGGCGGCGTACTGTTTCAGCCCGGCGGCCTTCGTGCTGCTGCTCGAGATTCGCGTAAAGCGATCGCCCCGGTTGATGTCCATCCACTGGGCGATCGGGCCGATGGGGTGCGTGGGGTAGAGATTGCCGTTCTTGGCGGCCGAGTGCTCGCCTCGCCAGGTGAGCTTGCCGTCGCCGGTGAACATCAGGGAGCGGCAGTCGTGCTGGTAGCCCGCCTCGGCGTGCAGCAGGTCGCCGAAGAGTCCTTCGCGGACCATGCGAAGCAGTGTCAGGGCCTCTTGGAAGTAGCAGACGTTTTCCAGCATCATGCAGGGCATGCCCGTCTGCTCGGACGTGCGGACCAGGTCCCAGCATTCCTCCAGGGTAACGGCCGCCGGGACCTCGGTGGCGGCGTACTTGCCGGCCTTCATGGCGGCGACCATGATCGGGGCGTGCCACTGCCAGGGCGTCGCGGTGAGCACGGCATCCAGGTCGTCGCGCTCGACGAGCCGCTGCCAATCGCGCTCGCCCTGGGTATAGGCCTGGGGGCGCGCGCCGGTCGCCTGTTCGACGATTTCCTGGGCGCGGCCGGCTCGATCGGCGAGGATGTCGCAGACCGCGGGGACCGCGACATTCGGGAACTGGAGCATCGTTTGCAGCAGCCCGGTGCCGCGGCCGCCGACGCCGACGATGCCGATTCGGGCGGTCCGGCTCGGCTCCGCGCCGCGTCCCACCGCGCCTGCCAGCGCCGCGGAGGCCGCCGCGGTTTTCAGAAATGCGCGTCTCGAGTGCGTATTTGGGTTTTCCATGATCGTCTCTCCAGGCGGTGAACCGGACACGAAGGCGTGAACCATTCTGACCGCCTGATGAGCGCGATGCAATAGTATTGAGAGTCGCCAGGCCGGGTTGTCTATGATCCGGGGATCTTTCGACAAGGCGCGCGCCCTTGTAGCCCGACGCGTAAGCGAGGACGGCTGACCCGAACCGCCCTCGGTTACGCGTCGGGGTGGTGGTCGTCGCTTACGCGTCGGGTTAGACGACCTTGCTTACGCGTCGGGTTGGACGACCTTGCTTACGCGTCGGGGTGGTGGTCGTTGCTTACGCGTCGGGGTGGTGGTCGTCGCTTACGCGTCGGGGTAGACGGCCTCGCTTACGCGTCGGGGTAGAC
>JAMOAF010001120.1 GCA_023621895.1 Planctomycetota bacterium | reverse complement strand
AGCTGGAGCTTGGGAACCAGGGCGTGCTGGAGCTTGGGAACCAGGGCGTGCTGGAGCTTGGGAACCAGGGCGTGCTGGAGCTTGGGAACCGGGGCGTGCTGGAGCTTGGGAACCGGGGCGTGTTTCTCACTCCGGCTCGTCGATGAAGTATTCCTCGTCGTCGTCCAGCTCGGGTAAGACGATTCTTGACTCCCCCCCTGAAACGCTTACGGGCGGCGAATGGAGCCTGATGACGACGTCAAAGCCGCCGGGCCCGCGGCGGCCGGTAAGTATGTTGATGATCTCGCGGCAGCGGCTCGGGCTGTCGTGCGGCCCGGAGATGAAGCACGGCTTGCCCTTCCTGCCGTAGGCAAACCGATCGGCACAGGCGCCGGCGTCGATATCGCCGAAGATCAACCGGGCCGTGCGATAGTCGCGATGGGGGGCGAAGCCCAGGTCCGCTGCATAGTCGACGGCCCCCTCGACCAGTTTGCGTGCCGCTTCCGGCGCGAGGGGGATGATCTCGTAAGGCTGATCGAGGAATGCCTTCTGGTACATGTCGCGGTCGTAGCGGGCTCGCGAGGCAACGGCGCAGATCACGTCCTTGACGCCCAGGCAATACGCGTCCACCAGGAAGACTGCAAAGGCCACGTTGCCGTTGCTTAGAGCCCGGCTGACCAGGACCTGCGACAATCCTTCGTCAAACAGGACGCTCGTCGTGAGAGAGTGCAGGACCGGAGCGGAGGCGGCCCGCCGGATTTGGTCCGCCAGGTCGTGCGCATTGTGCGCGACCAGAGCTCTCTTGCGAGCCTTGTCCTTGGCCTTCCGACGCTCCAACTGCTTCTGCCGCTTGCGGGGATCCTTCGCCACCGTGCTCTTCCTTTCACGCCTCGCCTCCGCCTCGCCGGCGACTTTCCATTGGACACCGGGGACCGGCTGCGGCTGGCTCGCGACGCCCGTGCTGAATTTATCCAGAATAGACGTTTTTCAGGAGCCGTACAAGAAACCCTGACAAAAAGCGAAAAAACCTGAGCACGGCTTCGTTGGCCCGGCGAGCGAAGGAGGCGGCGCCGCGGCGAAAGACCCGAGAAACCGCCAAACCGCGCGGTATCGATTCATGAATCTCAAAGGGGCTGATTGCCGGTTTCTCCCACGACAGCTACAATTCGCCGAAACAAGACGTCCGAGGCTGGAAGCGACCGGCGGCATGACCGGCGGTCCGTTTCCACCCACCGATTTACTCCCCCCAGAAAGGAGCAAACACGATGCCTTTCCCAAGGCCAAGCCGTTGGGTCCTCGCTTTTCTGGCCATTCTCGCGGTGCTGTCGGCCTGGCCGGCAGCCGGCATGGCGGCCGAGAAGCTGGAACAGACCTCGATCCGGTTGATCCCCGAGGACGCCGCCTTCTACGGCGCCATGTTGCGCAACCGCGAACAGATCAAGATCATTGCCGAGAGCAATGCCTGGGCCAAGCTGAAAAACTTGCCCGCCGTGCAAATGGGGCTGGGGGCGATTCAAGAACAATTGGCCTCCGGCGACAATCCCCAGGCCGCCCAGCTTAAGGCGATGCTCGAAAACCCCCAAGTCAAGGAGTTCCTTGGCCTGCTCGGCGACATGTTCTCCAACGACGTGTTTTTCTACGCCGATCCGCGCGTCGCGCCGGTCCTCGAACTGCTCCAGGGGATCAGCAACTCGATCAGCTACGGGCCGCTCTATTTTCAGGCCAGCGGCCAGGCCGACGCGATGAGCCCCAACGAAATGCAGGCCAAGGCCGCCCTCCACATGCTTGCTGAGAACCTCGACAAGATCCAGATTCCGACCACCGTGATGGGGTTTGCGGTCGAGGATCAGGAGCGTGCGAAGCTTCACCTGAACAAGTTCGAGGGCTTGCTTGCCCCCCTGACGTTCATGCTGCCACAACTGGCCGGCCGCGTTGTCCGCGAGAAGGTCGGCGACGACGACTTTCTGACCATCAAGCTCGACGGCAAAATGATCCCCTGGGATCAAGTGCCCTTGGATGAAGTCCGCCAGTACGAGGCGAAGGAAGGCGACGTCGACAAGCTCGTCGAGAAGATCACGGGGCTCAACCTCTTGATCGCCTTCGGCGTCCGCGATGGCTACCTGATGATTGCCTGCACCGATTCGCTCGACGGTCTGGCCAAACTGGGAGCCGGCAAACCGCTCTTGGCGCGTCCCGAAATGGGTCCGCTCAAAAAGCATGCCGACAAACGGCTGACCGGGATCAGCTATACCAGCAAGGATTTCATGTCCCGAGTCGCCATGTCGGCCGAAGACATCGACGCGCTGCTGAAACTCGGCGATGCCGCCCTCCGGCAGTTGCCCCTCGAAGAGACCCAAAAAGATCAAATCCGCAAGGACGTCGAAGCCCTGGCCGCTGAACTGAAAACTCTGATTCCCCCGCCGGGAGCCACGATGCAGTTCTCGTTCCTCACCGATCGGGGCATCGAGTCCTACGGCTACAACTGGACCGAAAACAAGTTCATCGACGCATCCCAGCCGCTCGGCGTGCTGAACTACGTCGGCCGTGATCCAATCCTGGCCGTGGCCTGGCGCGGCCGCGTTTATCCCAGGGCCTACGACCGCATCGTCCATTGGGCCAAGGTGGGGC
>JAMOAF010000400.1 GCA_023621895.1 Planctomycetota bacterium | reverse complement strand
CTTTCAGCGGTCAGCTTTCAGCCGTCAGATGTCAGCCGTCAGCTTTCAGCCGTCAGATGTCAGCGGCTTACTGGCGGGATGGCAGATAGTCTGACCTGCGATCTGCGTTCCCAAGCTGGAGCTTGGGAACGAGGGAGCGGAGACTGATCGCTGAAAGCTGACGGCTGACGGCTCTTCCCTGACGGCTTTCTCACTGCACCATCGCAAACGCCTTGCGCATCGCGGCCGCGGTGGCCTTCAAGGCGTCCAGGTCGTCCATCCGGTTGAGCGGCTGGTTGAACGGCTCGGCTCGCACGGGCCCGTCGTAGCCGATCTCGACCAACGCGCCGAGGAATCCCTTCAGGTCGATCACTCCGGTGGCCGCCGGCAGTTCGCGGGAGTTGTCCATTTGCTCGTCGACGGGGATACCCGCCGGGGCGTCGTTCAGGTCGCAGGCCACAACGTCGCTACCCTTGAGCGAGAGAAGGTCTTGGACGCTCTCGCCGGCCGTGTACCAGTGCCAGCTATCGAGCACGAACCCGGCATTACCGGTTCCGATCTCGGCGATCAAGTCCTTGGTCTCGGCCATCGTGTGGATGAAGGGGTAACGGCCCTTGGTCCAAGACGTCTTTGGCCCGACGTATTCCATGCCGAAGCGGAGGCCGTGGTCGCCAAGCACCTTGCAGACTTCGCGGAGACGCCTGGCATGCTGGCGGAAGTTGGCGAGATAGGTCAGCTCGTTGCTCGACGGCGAGAGCCAGGTGCCCATGCGGGTGATGCCGGCCTTTCGCAGGCCGGCCGCTTCCTGGGGAAAAGACTTCATGCCGGCCTGGAATGCCGCCTCGTCGCCGCGGAAGTTGACCGCCAGGCCGGCCGCTCCCCAGACCAGGTTCTTGGCCTTCATTTCGGCCAGAACCTCGTCCAGCTCGGCCTGGGCCAATCCCGCCACGGCGCCGGGCGGCTCGACCGATTCGAACCCGAACTGGTGAGCATATTCGAGCGATTTCCGCAAGTCGGCCCCCACGCCGATCGCCCCGCAACGCAGGTCCAGCGTAAATTTGCGACTGGAACCGGCGGCTGTGGCAAGTCGGGCGAAAGACAGCGCTCCCAGGCCGGACAGGCCCACAGCGGCCGAAATCTTGAGAAAATCGCGGCGGCAGGCTCGATGCATCGGTTGTCTCCTTCAGCAAAAAAAGCGGTCGTGTATTCTCGCGCAAGCCGCCGGACTTGGGCGATCAAGCGAGCGCCGCCCAGTGGCCCTCGCGGTACCGGCGGCCGACCAGCCCGCTGGCCTCGGCGTCGTTGACGAATTCTTCCTTGGCCGGGTCGAACTCCAGATCGCGGCCAAGCCGGGCGCAGAGATTGCCCAGGTGGCAGAGCGTGGCCGAAAGATGGCCCGTCTCGGCGTCGGCGTTGAGCCGCGCGGCCCCGCGGATCGCATCCAGGAAGTTGCGCTGGTGCGCTTCTTCGGGCATGCCGAAGGTCCGCTCCTTGATCAGCTTGTTTTTCTCGCCATAGAGCCAGTAACCGTCGCCCTTGCCAAGCGCAAGCACGCCCTTGGCGCCGTAGAAGATGTCGCCGTTTTCGAAGCTCTCCTGGCGGTAGGGCGTCCAGATTCGCTGCTCGAAGACGAGCAGACGGCGGCGGGCAGGGACGCCGCACGCCGGGTATTCGAACGTGATGTACTGCGTGTCGGGAAACTCCTGGTCGTCGTCGAAATACAGTTTCCGCCCGAAACCGCTGATCCGCGACGGATGGCAGTCGGCGCCCAGCCCCCAGCGGCCGATGTCCAGATCGTGGACGCCGTCGTTGCCCATGTCGCCAGTGCCGAAGTTGTAGAACCAGTGCCAACCATAATGAAGCCGATTGGGCTGGTAGGGGAGCCAGGGCGCGGGGCCGACCCACGTGTCGTAGTCCACGCCCGGCGGCGGATCGCAGGGCTCGGCGCGGCCGATGTTCCTGCGCTGCTGGCTGTTGATCACCTTGACGGCCAGCACGTCACCGATCACCCCTTCGCGGAGCATCTGGATCGCCTCGGCGACCCCCTCGTTGGATCGATTCTGCGTGCCGACTTGAACCGCCCGGCCGTGCTTCTTGGCCGCTTCGATCAGCAGCCGGCCTTCGCGGATGTTATGCGTCGGCGGTTTCTCGACATAGACGTGCTTGCCCGCCTCCAGGGCGCGAATCGCAGCCGGCGCGTGCCAGTGGTCGGGCGTGGCGATCACGATCGCGTCGACCGAGGGGTCGTCGAGAATTCTTCGCAGGTCGGCCACCGGCTGTCCGGCCCCGATGGCCTTCCTGGCCGCATCGAGTCGCTGCTGGTCGGTGTCGCAGAGATAGGCAATCTCCGCGTCGGGCTGCTTCTTGAAAGCCTCGGCGACCCCCCGCCCGCGACTGAGTCCGACGACGCCCAGGCGAATTCTCTCGCCGGCGCCCACTGCGGTGCCCACTGCGGCAGCCGGAGCAGTGGCCATGGCCAGCGCCGTTGCCGAGGCGGCGGCCTGTTTCAAAAACGTCCGGCGGTTGCTCACGGCCGATCCTCCATATTTCTTGCATGCACGTTCGCGCGCCTCCGGCGATCACTTCTCTGCCGGCCTGAGGGCGGCAGTGGCGGCGTCGGCGCGCCCC
>JAMOAF010001159.1 GCA_023621895.1 Planctomycetota bacterium | reverse complement strand
CGCTTGTTGCGCCGCCGCCAATTCTTCGGCGATTGCGGCCGGGCTCCGCAATCCCCGCAGTTGTGTCTCGATCGTTGTCTCCAATTCCACCTGCTCGCGTCCGAGACGGCTGATTTCCTCCCGATACCGGTCGGTCGTCGCCGCTAATTCCTCTACGGCGGCGCCAGCCGTATCAGCCGCATCTTCGGCCGGGCCGGCTGCCGCCGCTTCCAGCACCGCGTAATCCATCCCCTGCAAGACCGCGTCAAGCAAGTTTGTCTGTCCGGCCATCTGCTCCTGCAACATCTCGTAAGCCCGCCGCTGCTCGCAGCCGTGCAGAAATTCCGCGCCGCCGGCCGCTCCGGCAGCGTCCAAATTTTCGGTCAGTTCCGCCGCGATTCCCAATAGTTCGTCGGCTATCGCCGCCAGCTTCTCCCGACGAGCGGCAATCCGCCCGTTGACGGACGCCTTCTCCCGGCGCAATTCCAAATTGGCCCGGAGGGCGGCGCTGAACGCTTGCACCAATTCTTCCGTCGGCTCTCCGTTCGCCGGCGGCAGCCCGGCAGCAGTCAGGCAGGCACTTATTGCCACTTGCAATTCGGCCGCTTTCTCAGTTACCCGCCGTTGGCTTTCCGCTGTCGCCGCAACTCGCTCCGCCTGCATCTCCCATTTCTGTAGCCAGGCGTCGTAACGGCCTTTGTTCTCCCAGAATTCCCGTACCCCAGCTACATCGCAAGTCCGGAGGACGGCGGCCAGTTCGGCGCGGACGGCGGCGATTTCTCGTTCCGTCGCCTCCGCTTCCTCCCGTCGCTCGGCGGCTGACTCGCGATAAAGGAGCAGGAATAAGGCCAGGGCTGCTCCCAAGAGAGACAGCCAAAGATTGCCGAAACGATATCCGGCGTACCCACCCAGCGCCGCAAGGCTAACGGCAGCGATTCGCCCGACCGTAAAGCGCCGGGCTGCCGCCCGTTTCTGCCCCTTCCGGCCGGCCGCCGTCTCTTCCCGGCGGCGGAGACTCTCGTCCAGTTCCGTCACTTTCTGCGCCGCTGTCGCATATTTTTCTCCGTATGGCCGATAAGGGGCCAAAGCAACCTCGGTCGCCGCGAGTTCGGCCTGGCGGGCGGACAGTTCCCGCCGGTGCTCTTCGGCCCTATCGGTCGCATCGCGCCAGCGGGCGAAATTATGGTGTAATGACAGCAGATCGGTTTCTTCCCGGTCGGCGAACACCGCCTGCCGCTTCATCTCCCTTTCGATTTCCCGTTGGTGTTCCGCAAGAGCGGCAATTTCCTCGGCAGCTTCCTGCCGGACAATTTCCTTCTCCCGTTGCGCCTGCAGCAGCTGCCGCACCGCCGCTTCCCGCTCCAGCGGGTATTCGGCGTAGTGCGCGAGATCAGCACTGGCCGCAGCGATTTCCTGCCGCCGGGCGCGATACTTCCGCGCCTTGTCCAGACGTTGTCGCAACAGCGCCCGCTTCTTTCGGTTCAGCGCCGTCTCCGTCGTCACCAAAGCCTTTTCTTGTTCGGCGAGGCGGTGGCGACAATCCGCCAGACGGACTTCACTGTCACGCAGTTCGGCCAGGACCTCTTCACTGCGGCTTATCTCGGCAGCAAGAGCGACAGCCTGGGCTACTGCCCGCCCGTGGGGCTTCGCGCCCGCCCGGGCCGAGCCGATTTGTTCCGCCGCTTTCTGCAGTTGCGTAAGAGCGTTTTGCACCGAGACATCTTCCAGACCGGCACTGCCCAGATTGGCGAGGCGGCCGGCTACTTCAGCCGCCAACTCGTCCTCCGGAATTATCCCCATCTGCCGCACACAGACTGTATTATTGAAGACGACTGCACTCAATCCGGTGTGTTGCTCGGCGAAGTCGTATTCCCGGCGCCGGTCCTGCCGGAACCGGTCCGTGATTTCCGCACCCGTCAGAGCATCATAGACATGGATTTCGTCCCGACCAAAGTCGCGCCGCACCAGATAGCTGCGCCCTCCCGCCGTGTACTCAAGACTGCCGGCGTATCCCGATCCCAGCCAGGGACGGTACCGCTCCTGTTCGGCCGTATAGTACCGCCGGGTTGTTGCCGGTTTCTTGAAGCCGTACAGCACTCCCCGCAGAAAAGCATGCAGCGTCGACTTACCGGCTTCGTTGTCACCGTAAATAACATTAAGTCCGTCCAGCAGTCCGATTTCCCAATTGGTAAATTTTCCGAACGCGGTTAGCTGCAGGCGAACGAACTTCATCTCCCGCTCACCTTCTGTCCCGTCAATGCGTCCAGACCATAAATCAATGCTTTCTCCGCAACAGCTTTCTCAGCTTCCGCCGCCCCTTCGATTTGCGTTTGCATCACTTTGACGAACTGACCCAACACCGTGTTCTCCTGCCGGGCCAGTTCCGCCAGATCGTAATCAGGCTGCGTCCGGTCCGCCGCTTCGGCGTGGCCGCAAGCGTCGCTCAGCGCCTCTCGCCAAAGCGCCGAGTCAAAACGGCTCTCCGGGTCGTACCGTCCCTGCAGAATAAAGCGGAAGATGTCTTCCGGCCCGCCGTTTTCCCGAATCATTTCCCGGCAGACAGCGGCAATTTTCGCCGTATCCATTTCCGGATCAATATTCACGTCCAAAGTAAAATAACGGCGCTTGGCCACC
>JAMOAF010000201.1 GCA_023621895.1 Planctomycetota bacterium | reverse complement strand
GAATTCCTGATGAGCATGAACATGAAGTGAAAACTGAACCCTTCCTGGTTCCCAAGCTCCAGCTTGGGAACCAGATCGTGCCTGGCGGCATGAAAGACTGAACCCTGAACCCTGAACCCCGAACCCTTCTTCCATGCCCACCATTTTCGAAGGAAAACCCGCCGCCCCGGGCGGTCGATTCGCATTGATTGTCTCGCGATTCAACCAGTCGATTACCTCACGCCTTCTCGAGGGCGCCATCGAGACGCTCAGGCAGCACGGAGTCGCCGATGAGTCGATCGACGTCTGCTGGGTCCCCGGCGCCTTTGAGATTCCCACCGTGGCCGGCCGGCTCGCGCGCGGCGGCAAGCACGCGGCGATCCTCGGCCTCGGGGCGGTGATCAAGGGGGAGACGAGCCACGACGAGCACATCAATCGCGCGGTCAGCCTCAGCCTGGCGGAACTCGGAGCGACAACGGGCGTGCCGGTGCTGTTTGGCGTGTTGACCTGCAACACGCTCGAGCAGGCGATCGCCCGAAGCGGCGGCGCGGCGGGCACGCGCGGCAAGGACCTGCCCGGCAGCCGGATCGGCAACAAGGGCGCCGAATGCGCCGAAGCCGCTCTGGAAATGGTCGATTTACTGAACAAGATTGGATAACCTCAGTTCGTACGATGGCAAAACGCAGCCAGGCGAGAGAAGTCGCCTTTCAAGTCCTCTACCAGGACGATTTGAATCCGCGCAACAACCCGGCAATCACCGACGCCTTCATCGAAGAGCAGCTCGGCGGCGGCGAGCTTGTAGAGTTTGCCCGCTCGCTGGTTGCCGGCGCGCGGCGCAACCGCGCGCAAATCGATGTGATCTTGGGCGAAACGGCCGAACATTGGACGCTCGACCGGATGGCGGCGACGGACCGCAACGTGTTGCGGCTGGCCGCCTTCGAGTTGCTCCACACGGATACGCCCCGCGCGGTGGTCATCGACGAAGCGGTGGAACTGGCGCGCCGGTTCGGCACGGCCCAATCCGGCCAATTCGTCAACGGAATTCTTGACCGGCTCGCGCCTCCGGAAACTCGGGCGGCGGATCGTGCCGGGGCGCGGCTCACCGAGTGAAGGATGATGCCTCGCCGGTCCGCCCGGCCGCTCGGAATCGCCCGATCCGGCCCGGGCCAGCACGCAAACGGAAACCAGGTGCAATAGGTGCCTCATGGGTCTCTTCGATAAAATCAAGCAGGGTCTCTCGAAAACCCGGCAGCTTCTCAACACCGACATCCGCGACCTCTTCCGCAGCGAAGGGAGGCTCGTCGATGAGAATTTCCTCGATGAACTCTTCGAGAAGCTGATCAAGACCGACATGGGAGTCAAGTCGGCGGAGGAGACCGTCGAGACGGTCCAATCGGCGTTTCGTGGCCGCGTGGTCCAGATGTCGGAAGTGCTCGAGGAGGTGAAAAAGAAGCTCAAGGCGCTGATGGCGCAGACGGCCGAGCCGATCCGCCATGCCCAGAGCGGCCCGACGGTGATCATGGTTTGCGGCGTCAACGGGTGTGGCAAGACGACGTCGATCGCCAAGCTCGCCCACCTGTTCACCGTTCAGGGAAAGAAAGTCATACTTGGTGCGGCCGACACGTTCCGCGCCGCGGCGGTCGACCAGTTGGGCGTCTGGTCGCAGCGGTTGGGCGTGGAGATTGTCACCGGGCAGGCGGGGAGCGATCCGGCCAGCGTGGCCCATCGAGCTGTCGCCCGCACCCAGGAAATCGGGGCCGATGTCTGCATCATCGACACCGCCGGGCGCCTCCAGACCCAGCACAACCTGATGCAGGAGCTTTCCAAGATCCATCGCGTGATCGGAAAACTGATCCCCGAGGCGCCGCACGAGGTGATCCTCGTTCTCGACGCGACGACCGGCCAGAACGGCATCAGCCAGGCGCAGCACTTCACCGAGGCGGTCCGCTGTAGCGGGATTCTGCTAGCCAAGCTCGACGGCACGGCCAAGGGGGGAGTGGTCGTCGCCATCCGCCAGTCGGTCGGCCTGCCGGTGAAATACGTCGGCGTCGGAGAGCAGGCCGACGACCTGGCGCTGTTCGAGCCGGACCCCTTTGTCGACGCCCTGTTCGACGGGGAAACCCCACCCCGGTAAAACGGAATTCATTCCGTTTGCCGGCAGGGCAGGATTGCATCCTGTCTCGGGATATCCAAAAACGGGCCTGGAGACCCGTTCTACGAACACAAGACGCTGCGACAACCCGTAGGGTGGTGCAGAGCGGACCAGCCTGATCCGGTCTGACCCGCCGCGACCGCCGCCGGGAACCGAACAAGTCCACACAACCAATCCGCCAGCGCCGCCCCACCAAGACCCAGCCACAAGACACTGCGACGGTGTCTCGACGCCCCAGGTTGCCGGTCAAGATTCAGACCCGGAAATCAAGCCCGAACTGCAACCCCTGCGCCCAGTAACTGTCGTTGGTGAACCGGAACGCGGGCCGCTCGGCGCCGGTCGGTGTCTCCGGCGGAAGCTGCGACAGGCTGGCATCGACGAGGCCCGCGGGGCGGGCGACCCTTCCCCAATACAGGAAGGTGTAGCCGAATGTCGCCCGCAATCGGCCCGTAAGGTCGCAGCCGAGCATCACTCCCACCTCGGGAATCACGGCCAATCGGTCACGCTCGTAACAGCCGATGTTGGTCTCCTGCGCCAGCAGGCCGCCGAGAAAGGCGGCACTACCCGCGTCGGGGACCGCCGTCGCCGTCGCGCCGTCGACAAACACGCGAGAGTGGGTGCTTCCCAGGTCGATTTTCACCTGCGTCTCCAGGGACCAGCGGCCGAAGTGCTCCTGGTGCACGAACCCCAGCTCCACCCCATTGAAGTAGTTGGCGGCGTCGAACAGGTCGAGAACTTCCTTGGTGGTGCCCGGGATGACGACTCCCTGCGCGGCGGTCCAGCGAGACCAGTGGCTCAGCCGCAGGCTTTCGTCGAGCTGCGCAAAGCGCCAGCCGAGCAGGAAATCCGTCCGCTGGCCGAACCCGGCATGGAGATTGTGCCGGAACAGGACCTCCACGGTCTGAAACTCGCTTGCGGCACTGGCGTTGACCGAGCCATGGAGGAAATCCGGGTAGGCGATGAGCATCGCAGCCTCGGCGCCCGTCCGCGGATCGAAGTACGGCCTGGCAAGGATCGCAATCTCCGGACTGGCGGCGGCGTAGCGCGCCGTTTCTCGGCCCATCCCGAGGTAACTCGCCTCGATGCCGTTACACTGGAACGGATCGAGCCAATAGCCGAGCGTCAGCCTCTCGCCCGAGTGGGCGTTCGTGTTGACGGTCGCGTCGCCGAAAAGGATTCTGGTGCCGGCCTGGCCGAGCACTCCGGCCTCGTCCGGGCTCGTGCCCGCCGGGCTTGCCGTCAGCATCGGCGCCAACTGGCTCCCCTTGGTCCACCAGAGCAGGTACTCACCGCGAAACCAGAGGCGATCGCAAAGCGGCGGCCAGCATGGTTCATACGGTCCACACCAGGCGGTAGGACAACTGGCGGGGGAGCAGCCGGCGTCGCTGCAATCGGGCGCGACCGGCGCGGACTCTCCCAAGCTTTCGTAGCCAGCCTGGCGGTCCAGCCAAGCGGGGCGAGTGGCAGGGCGTTGCCGGGCGGCGGCCGATCCGACGTCGACTTGGGCGGAAGCCGGCAGGCTCGCGCACCAAATGGCGAAGGCAAGCGCGGCGATCTGCACCGTTGCGGCAAGAGCGGCGCCCGCGGTTTGACGGCTGTAACCCCGGGGGGACGTTGCACGATTCATGCCATCCCTTCATCATTCGCCGGCTCCCCCCTCGGCGCCGGCCAACCAAAAAACTCGATTTGTGTTGCCGTTGATCGGCTGCTTGGTAAACTCTTCTAAAGGCTTTCTTCGGGATGCTCCCGCCCGCGGTGATCGAATCGGCATTTATGGGGTTTTCATACATTCCTTCGGATCAATACTCAAGCATCCAAAGTGGCGAGGTCTCCACGGCCAGATCGATGGATTCGTGCCGCTTTGAGGAAGACCGGCTGGCAAGGCAGTTGGCGGCCAGAAGGCGGAGGTCATCCGCCGCATCGCCCTCGTTTGCGATCTCCATGGGGGCGGCCACCTGGGCCGGCGCATCGCTGGCCGATTCGGCCGACCAGGAGGCGCGAGCCGCGGCGATCTGTCCGGCAGCCGAGAGAGCCGATTCTCGATGCGGCTCAATTTCCAGGGCAACCACCGAGACAGAGGCTGCAAGTTCGCTGTCGCCTTGTCCTGTTTCCGCGGCGCCAGCGTCGGCGGGAACCGGCATCGCGATCATCGCGGCGTCCGGCGCCGCCGCTTGCGCCGCGATTTCGACCAACACGGGATTCTCCACCGGGATGCTCGTCGCGGCGATCGCAACCGCCGAGGCCGCCGAGAAAGCCTGAGCTTCAATGACGGCGCTGCCCGCGTCGTCGACGATCTGGCGGACCGCGCTGGTCCACGCGGTCGAACCGGCAGGCTGCACCGTCGTCGTCAAGAGGCGGTTATAGACATACTCCGGCCGCAAGCCCCGCTCGCGGAAGTTCTGGTCGGCCAGCTCTTGCCCTTCGGCGAGATCTACCAGAATCTCGTTCGGGCCGCCGTCCAAAAAGGCTTCCGGCTGCCGCTCCACGACCCGATAGGAGCCGCGGGCGAGGCCGGAAAACTCGTACCGGCCGCCATCGCCAGTCACCGCCTCCCGCGACTGGCCGCCGCCAGCGTCGATGAGCACGACCTTCACGCCCGGCACTCCCTCGTGAGCGTCGGGCTGGTTGTTGCCGTTGGTGTCGGCATAAACGACTCCCGAGATGCCGGCGGTCTGGCCGGGCGTGACAAACGTGATCCGCCCGTCCGTCGGGTCGGCGCCAACGGCCGGCTCCACATCGAGCGCAATGGCGCCCTCGTTGAGCCGAACCTTTGCCAAATCCAGGGTGGTTGAACTGCCGCCGGGCGGACTGCCACGGACCGCAAACTGAATCTCCAGGAGACTCCCACCAGCTGAATCCAGGCCTTCCGCGGCGAAAACGAACACCACGATCGTCCCGGCGGCGGCATCGACATTGGCAACCACATGGGCATCGCCTTGTAGCCAGACCGAACCGGCCGCCACCCCAGCCTCATCGGCCTGGAGCAGATCGCTGTCGTAGTGCAGGTGGATTTCCGCGCCGCGAATGCCCTCCGCGGCGTCGATTTTGATGGGTACGACCACCTGGCCTCCGGCCTGGCCGATCAGATCGTCCGGCACGTGGACGCTTGCGGGCGCCCCCGCGCTGAGGGGCGCGACGCTGAGCATCGAGCGGCGTTCCAGGGACTCGAAGGCCAGACGTCGTCGGCGGGCACTCATTTCCATATCTCATCTGCTAGAGGGCAATAGCAGCCACCGCGGCTTTGGAAAGGCGCCGCGCTGGCCGAAATCGACCGCATTGGCTGGGAAGGCGTTGTACAAGAACGGGCAACTTCCTCCAATACCGTTTCCCGGCACTTCCTCCAATACCACTTAGTATTTTATTCCGAAATATTTACGGCTCATCGGCCAGCCGGTCTTGAGCGAGCGACGGTCAACCGAAGCCCGGGCAACCTGGACAATCTGGCGAGTCTGAAGCAGACGCCGTCAAAGCCCCTACGACTGCTCTATTCTTATCGCCTCGACTGCTTCCGGCCTTGAGGCGAATCATGGCGAGTGCACATTCCCTGCCCGCACCTCTCAAGAGCTAGGCCAGCCGGCAGAACCGGCAAAGCCTTGTTGGAATTCATCGGTTTTCTGCAAATGATCGCAAGAACTGGGGTAAAAGTTTTTTGCATTTCCGGTCAGATTGTCGTCTATTGAGATAGGATCGTTTATACTTAAATATTCATACGGTATTTGCTGGAGACTTTTGCGTCGGCGGGGGCCGACTGGCAATCTTCCGCATAACGTGTTTGCCTGGGACTTGCCAGGATTGCGAGGTGATGACGATGAATCGCGGCCTAGAGTTCTTGTTGGCAATCGGCCGGCGTCTCCGCCGGTCAGGGACTCCTCTCGGTAGCGGCCGATTCCGGCATCGGGCCCGGCCGCTCCGCTGCGAGGCGTTGGAATCGCGGCAGCTCTTGTCGATCACGGTGGAGTCGTTGACGCCGACGACCAGCGGGTTTGTTGCGCAATTCAGCGATGAGGTCGAAACCGGCACACTGAATCTCTACGACGCACAGAGCGGGGCTCTCGGCCCGGCGGACGTCGTCCTGGAGGGCGCAACGGCCGGGCAGATCGCCGGCTCGATTGTCGTCAAGGGCAAAGAGCTGACGTTCATCAAGACCGGCGGGCCGCTCGAAGCGGACACCTACACGGTCACGCTTCGCAGCGCCGCGGACGGAATTATCGGCAAGGCCCTTGGCGAACTGCTCGACGGCGACGGCGACGGCGTCGCTGGAGGCAATTTCGTGCAAACCTTCTCCGTTGCCGCCTCGCAACCGCTCGTGGTCAGCCTCCCCGACTTCGCGTGCGGGCCAGGCCAGGCGCTCAGTGGCCCGGCCGAGGGAAGCGGCGTGGCTCTGACGGAGGGCCTGCCCGTCCGATTGAACGACGCGGCCGGCGTGACCTCGGTCCTGCTGACGATTGACTATGATCCAGCCTTGCTGACGATCAGCGGCGCGGAACTCGGGGCCGGCGCGCCCGACGGGAGTCAGGTGGAAGTCAACGTCGACACGCCCGGTCGGGTGACCGTGGCGGTGTTCTCGCTCGCGCCCCTGGAAAGCGGCAGCGTCGATCTCGTCCGGCTGATTGGTTCCGTCCCCGAAAGCGCCACCTATGGCGCGGCACACGTTCTGCGGATCAGCGAGCTGAAGGTCAACGCCGGCGCGGTCGAGGCGACGGCCGATGATGCGCTCCACGCGGTCGCCTTTCCCGGCGACGCCAACGCAAACGGCAATTACGACACCGAGGATGCACGGCTCATCGCCCGCGTCGGCGTGGGGCTCGATTCCGGCTTCGCCGTCGCGCAGCCCGATGCACCAGTAACGTCGCAACTCCGCCATGCCTACCCGACAATCGACCCGATGATCATCGGCGACGTGACCGGCGACGGCACGCTCAGCCCGATGGATGCCAGCGACCTGCTCCGCGAGGTCGTCGGCCTGCCCGCGCCGAATATCCCGTCGCTGCCGAGCGCCACGTCGGTGAACACCGCCACGGCGTTGACCGCCTCGACCAGTTCGCCGGTCTACGGCGAGTCGCTCACGTTCACGGCGACCGTCAGTGCGACAATCCCTGGTGGAGGGGTCCCGGCAGGCTCGGTGGTATTCAAGGAAGGCACGAACACTCTCGGCACAGTCGCGCTGGTGGACGGAGTCGCCACCTGGACAACATCCACCCTCGATGCCGGGAGCCACACAATCACGGCCGTCTACGACGGCGCCGCGGGCTTCTATGCAAGCACGGCAAACACCAGCACCGTGATTGCCAAGGCAACACTCTCTGTCACCGGAATCACCGCGCAAGACAAGGTCTACGACGGAACGGCCGGCGCCACGCTCAACCTCGAAGCGGCCCTGCTGGAGGGCGTTCTGGACGGCGATGACGTGGTGCTGGTGACCGCTGGCGCGGTCGGAGCGTTTACCGATGCAGACGCCGGCGAGGACAAGCCGGTGACCGTCACCGGCTTGAGCCTGAGCGGCGAGCAGAGCGTCAACTACACGCTTGCCGAGGTGGTCCTGGCGGCCGACATCACGGCGGCCGAGTTGACGATTTCCAGCCTCGCAGCCAACAGCAAGGTCTACGACGGTACGACCGACGCCACGCTCGACTTCGACAACGCCGTGCTCGTGGGCGTCCTGGAAGGCGACAGCGTCAGTCTGGCGGGCGGCACGGCCGTCTTCGCCAACGCCGGCGCCGGCGTGGGCATAACCGTGACCGTCACCGGTCTGGAACTCACCGGGCCGAGCGCCGGCAATTATGTCCTCTCCGAAACGACGGCCACGCTGGAGGCCGACATCACGGCCAAGACACTCACCGTCACCGGGATCAGCGCGGAAAACAAGGTCTACGACGGTACGACCGACGCCACGCTCAACCTCGAGGCCGCCGCGCTGGAGGGCGTCGTGGACGGCGATGACGTGCTGCTGGTGACCGCCGAGGCGGTCGGAGCGTTTGCCGATGCGGACGCCGGCGAGGACAAGCCGGTGACCGTCACCGGCTTGAGCCTGAGCGGCGACGAGAGCGCCAACTACACGCTCGCGGAGTTGGTCCTGGCGGCCGACATCACGGCCAAGACGCTCTCTGTCACCGGAATCACCGCGGAAAACAAGGTTTACGACGGAACGACCGGCGCCACGCTCAACCTGGAAGCCGCCGCGCTGGAGGGCGTCCTGGACGGCGATGACGTGGTGCTGGTGACCGCCGAGGCGGTCGGAGCGTTTGCCGATGCGGATGCCGGCGAGGACAAGCCGGTGACCGTCACCGGGCTGAGCCTGAGCGGCGAGCAGAGCGCCAACTACACGCTCGCCGAAGTGGTCCTGGCGGCCGACATCACGGCCAAGACGCTCTCTGTCACCGGAATCACCGCGGAAAACAAGGTCTACGACGGTACGACCGACGCCACGCTCAACCTCGAAGGCGCCGCGCTGGAGGGCGTCGTGGACGGCGATGACGTGGTGCTGGTGACCACCGAGGCGGTCGGAGCGTTTGCCGATGCAGACGCCGGCGAGGACAAGCCGGTGACCGTCACCGGCTTGAGCCTGAGCGGCGAGCAGAACGCCAACTACACGCTCGCGGAGTTGGTCCTGACGGCCGACATCACGCAGTAGCGAGCATCGGCGCCCCTTTCGCGGGGCGGGCCAAAGCGGATCAGCGTCATTTCGCTTCGGCTCACCCCGCGGAGGGGAAACGCTTCTAGAAACGGTCGCCACCCCCGGTGAGGCGCTTCCGGCCAGGGACACCGATCCGTTGCCCCATTTGCCGTCAATCTCTTCCCAATCGGCGAGGTTTAACGCGCCCTGCGGCGAGTTTTCCCATCCCGCTTCAAAATATTCGGATCGGGGTGACTCTTGCGCCGATAACGATCGTAGCAGTTTTGTTGATTATGCCGGATGACTCTGTCGGGGTAGGCACTGCCGCTCGTTGCGTTTCATCCGAAATCGAGGCCAACTGGAAGGGGGTTGGGGGGGGAGCGATGAAGACGTATTGGATCGTGATCGTTGCGTTTGCCGCCGGGATAGCGCCCGTGTCAGGAGTTCGGGCGGATGGGACCCCGATTTTTGGTGGTCCTCCCATCAATGGAAACCAGACCGAAATCCACCTTCGCGCATTCCAAGACGTGGAGCAGGCCGGAGATCGCAAGGAACTGCCGCCCACGCCCGCACCGCTGGGCCAGTCCGAGACGCCTGACCGGCTCTCAGGCGGGTTGAAGGCCGCGCCGGTCCATCCCCGCGTGGCCACCCAGGCGGAGCCGGCCAGCCCCCTGCCGCCGATGCCCGCCGCCAGGCCCCTGCCACCGATGCCCGTCGCCAGGCCCTTGCCGGCGCCCGCAAACGCTCCGCTGGCGATGAACAACTACAACGCGCACCTCCCACCGGCGCCCGTGCAGGCAGCGGGCATTGCCCCGTGCATGGACGCCGCTTGCCCGACCTGCGGGCCGCAGTTTCAGCAGTACGGCCTGGAGCCGGAATTCGATCTTCTGGGCATCGAGCTGGGTGGCTGGGTCGACGGTGGTTTTTCCGCCCTGGGCAACTCGCCCGGAGATCGGTTCAATGGTCCGGTGACGTTCAACGATCGGAACCTGGAAGGGCAACTCAACCAGCTCTGGCTCTATCTCGAGCGGCAGATCGACCCGGACGCCTGCAATGTCGACATCGGCGGCCGCATCGACGTGATGTACGGGAGCGACGCCATGTTCATCCAGGCGTCCGACGGGCTGGAGGAGCACTGGAACCAGACGGACCGGTTCTACCAGGCCGCTTTGCCCCAATTCTACATCGACGGCGGATGGGACGGCTGGACGGTGAGAGCGGGCCGTTTCTTCACGCCCCTGGGATACGAGAGCCCGGCGGCCCCGGACAACTTCTTCTACTCCCATTCCTACGAGATGCAGTACGGCAAGCCGCTGACCCACTTGGGCGCCTTGTTCGGCAAGAGCGTTGGCCCGTGGTCGGTCCAGGCCGGTTTTCACCGCGGCAACGACCAGTTCGACGACACCGACGGGCACGACGCGCTCAACTTCCTCGGCGGCGTCGGCTACACCGGCCTGGCCGGACGCTTCACGGCCGAGTACGCCCTCACGGCGGCCGAGGAGGGCCCCGGCGTGAACGACTACATTCACAGCATCGTCGCCAAACTCATCCTCCTGCCGGAACTTGAGTACGTCCTGGTCAACAACTACGGCCAGAGTTGGGACCAGGCGCGCCAGAGCTCCGCGGTGTGGTACGGGATCAACCAGTACCTGACCTGCGCGCTGACGGAGGAACTGGCCGCCGGCTTGCGGTTTGAGTGGTTTCGCGACATCGACGGGACGCGGGTCCGCGGCCTTCGCGACGGCAACACGCTGCCCCTGGGCGTAAGCGGTGACTTCTACGCGATCACGTTCGGGCTGAACTACACGCCGCTGGAGAACCTCCGGCTCCGGCCCGAGGTCCGCTGGGACTTCTTCGACCCGATCGGCGAGGGCGTGCCCTTGCCCTACGACGCCGGCCAGCGCGACCGCCAATTCCTGTTCGCGATCGACGTGCTCTACACGTTCTGATTCCCGGCTCATTGATCCGCCGCCCCGCCGACGAGGAACTGCTGCGTCACCGGTCCGACGGTCTCATACGTCGTGCTTTGTTCGTATTCGTTTCCCCACACGATGTTGTCTTTGTCATGCACCAGCCGGTGTTCTTTCGTGAGCGTCACGCTCACGGTCACCGGTCCGCCCGTCCCGTCCGAGGCGCCTGTTATCAACCCGGTGTCTTCGTCGATGCTCATCCATCTCGGCCGCTGCGTGAGCGAGAATTTCAGGCGCTCGATCTTCCAGAATTTGGCGCCCGGCTTGGGCTTGGCCCGATCTCTCCTCGTCAAATCGCCTATCGAGCGGATGGCCTTCACTTGATAACGATAGGGCTGGCCCGCCGGGGCATTCGCGACCGGTGCACTGTAGATGAACGGCCGGGGCGCTTCGACATAATCCGAGTCCCCGCTTCTCTTGCCTTTGCCATCCACCGCCACGACGCGGTAATAGGCCTTGTTGGCGTTGGGCAGAGCGTTGCCCACGCCCACCACTTCCAGCGAGGCGCCGCTCAGTTCGGCCACGAAGTTCGCGGGAAAGGGATTGGCCAGTTCTGCCGTATCGCCGAGTTTGACATCGTACGGCGTGTCGTGGACCGTGAATCCCTTCTCGTCACTGCCGTACACCCGGTACCTGGCAGGCGTCTCTCCCGCCGGGTTCGCGCTCCATGTCAAGGTTCCGATTCCGGCGTCCTCGTCGAATTGCATCGCCACGTTGATCGGGTATTCCGGTCCCGACGCCGTAAAACGCCACGTGTCGCTCCACGGTCCCCAGACACCGTTGGAATCTTTCGCTTTCACATGCCAATAGTAGGTTCTGCCGTGCGACAAGAGGCCCGGCCGCGGAAGCGCGTGGCGTGCCGTGCCGTGGTCGGGCGTCTTGCAAATATATTTATCGAAATTGGGAGACATGGGCCATCGCATGTCGGGACGGTCGGAGAGCTGAAAATGGTAGTCCGCAACGGCGTCGCCGTCCGGGTCGGTCGCCGCGTTCCACTGGAAGACCACGTCCGTGCCGTCGCTCTGGCCGCCGTCGGCCGGATAGACGGGCGCCGGGGGCGCTCCGGGCGGGCGCGTCTTCGATCTTTCCACCCAGTTGTGCGTAATCCTCAGACGCCTGGCGGCACTGCGGCCGCTCCGCTGGTCCGCGTGCTCCGCGTAGCTGAAACGGTTGTCCCCCACGGTCATCGACGGCATCGCCAGCGGGGCCATCTGGATGACGTTCCTGATGCTCAAGCGGCTCAGCGAAGCCTTGCCCGTCAACGTGCACCGGAGCAAGTACTCTGTCGTCGTGTGCGTGCGGCCCGTGAACTGGTCGTCAAACTCGGAGAGCGTCTCCAGAGGCGTGTAATCGGTCTTTCTCCAATTCCTGGGGTTGGTGAAACCGACCTCGAAGGCATACCCGCCGCCGTCGGCGGAAAGAGTCCCGCCGACGAATTGATAAGGCGACCTCATCCGCCAGGTGATCGTGCCCGTCCCTCCGTCCGCCGCCCTAAGAACGCCGTCCTGGTTCGCGATGTTCGCGGCGGTGGCGCCTGCCCGCCACTGCGAATCGTTCTTGAAGTCCGGAGCGTACTGCCAGAGGCCGTTGTAGATCGTCTCCGGAGCCATCGGGGGATGCCCCTTCATGTCGCCGTGATACTTCACCGGCCTCTCGTGCCCCCACCTCCACTCGATCGCCTCGCCGGGGCGCAGAACCATGCCCATGTTCCACCAGGCCCAGCCGTTGAGCTGCTGGATCGTGTTTCCCTCCCACGTGTAGTACTGCGCATAATCCTCGTTGTTGAGCGAATTCATGGGGCTGATGATTCCATGCTGGTGCACGCGCTTGATCAGGTCGTGGTCCCGCACCAGATCCAGCTCGTTCGCCAAAGTGCGGTTGTCGCGCATGAGCATGAATGTAGCCAGGTCCCCGTCGAGCGTGTTGTACTTCCCGTCGAAAAAGACCTGTGGCACACAGTGGCCGGGATGGTGGCTGAAGA
>JAMOAF010000722.1 GCA_023621895.1 Planctomycetota bacterium | reverse complement strand
ATCGCCGGATAATCACCGTGGAATTGCGGGCAGAAATACGACGTGGCATGGCACGCGTAACCGAACAACACCGCCCGCAGTTTGCCGTCCTTGCCCTTGACCTGCAAGACGGGCACGTCGTGGTCGAACCGACCGTCGGGGTTGCGGGCCATCTGGTAACCGTTTTCCGTCTTCAGCCGCCGATTGCAGGCAAACGGGGCCTGATCTTGAGAGAAGCTCAAGGTTGCAGGGCGAAGATCCTCCAGCGCCGCGCCGATCACCTCGACCAATCTCCCTTGGAGCCAAGCCACGTACCGCTCGACTTGCTGCACGACCTCGGGAGGAAATCCGTAGAGCACGACCCTGTTGGGCCTCGTCTCCGGGCCGGCGTGCGTGTGCGATGCATTCAGCAGCAGCCCATCGGGCGGAAGGTTAAACCGCCGGGCGACCTCGTTCTCCATCGCTTGGCGCAGCTCCATGGGGACCATGCAGATGTCCAAGGCGACGATCACCAGCCGCGTCCCCTTTGCGTCTTCCAGGGCAAGCGCCTTGGCGTGGAGGTCGTGAATCTTCTCCGTCCGCGGCACCGGTGAAAAAGCCCCGGCCATGGGTGTCGGAGACTGGGGCGTGATGACCACCGACGCGATGCCTGCCTTCCAGTCCGCCTGCGCCCCGCATGTCTCGGCGGACGGCATCCAGGCGCACCACAGGGCCAAGGCAGTAGCGGCTATGAGAAACGGCCGTATTGAGTTGAAACGAGACTGCATCGCGTCTTCTCCTGTCGAAAGGTATCCGAGAAGGGCTCGTGGTAACCCGATTCATCGGGCCTGCGGGACGTCTTCGAGGGGTGAAACTCTCGCTCTGCGCTACTTCTGCCCGGAACCGACCGCATGGACCTCGAAATCGAACTGGTGCGGCCCTCCCTTTTCAATGGTCAGGGGGATGCCCGCTTGTTCCTTGATGTTCACGGGGACTGCCTCAGGGAGCTCCTCGCCCATGGCGACCAGCGTTTTCCCGGTTTCGCGGACGACCTGGATCATCACGAGGTACTCGCCTGGCGGAACGCCGGCCTCTGCCGGCAGTTCGAATCGCCCGTCTTTCACGACTCCGCCGGCACTGGGGCCTTGGTTCTTGCCGGTGGGTTGGAAACTGATCGACGCATTGGCGACCGGTTGCCCATCCATCGCGACCGTGCCGGTCACCCGCTGCCGTGAGTCTCCGCCGCTCCCGCACCCGCAAACCATCAGCAACCAGCAGGTGGCCAGGCAGAGAGTTGGCCAGGTGCGTGCCGCCACGCCGCGGGGCGGCGTGGCGGGAGGAGAACATCCAGTTCTGCCAGCGGTTTGCCGCCGGCGGCCGGGATCGCGTCTCTGGTGGTTGAGCATCGCTCGATCTCCTTCATCGCTTCTATCGTTGGATCGACTACGGGATGGTGATCGGCTCGGCGCCGCCCGGCGTGGATAGGGCGTGCCACGTGAAGAGCTGGATGTTCTGGCTGACGAACTGGACGCTGCCGTCGCACATGCCGACCGTCACTCCGCCGGGGTGAAAGCTGCGGGCCGTCATGTGGTTCATGTTATAGCCCGACTTAAGCACACACGGCGCCTGGGGCGGTTGGAGCGCGGCATTGGCGGCGGTGCAGAAAGAGCTCTGGTCCGGCGTCCGGTCATTCGGTGTATAGCTGTGCATGTAGACCGTGCCTTCGTCGTAGCTGTGGATACCTCGCGTCAGGCTGCCTCGGCCGACGATGACCTCTCCGGTCATCGCCGTGTTGGACTGTCCATCGTGGATATCCGCGAACTTGGCGCCCCAGTTGCCGCTGAAGATGCCCCGCACCCGCGAGGTGATCGCGATCGGGGGCGTCGTGGCCGCCTGGCCGACGATCGGGCAATCCATGCAGCCGATGCCCCAATTGCCGACATAGGACGTGCGGCCCCATCCGGTGGTAATCACGGCGCTCGGCCTGTTGACCGCCGCCTCGCCGTCGGAAGGACATTGGAGGATCGCGAGACTCGCGCTCAGCACGGGCCAGTCGGGCTGATACCCCATGCCGGGATTGAAGTCCCAGCGGACCTTGTCAGCCACCGGCGCCTGTTCAATGAACGGGAACAGCCGCGGCAGCCAAGGCCACTCGATCACGTAATTGTGGCTGCCGTAGACCCACTGTGGGCCGCAGAAACCGTATCCCGGCGGCAGAGTGCGGAACACGTCGTGGTAGTTGTGCGCGGCAAGCACGAGTTGCTTGGTGTTGTTCGTGCACGACATGCGGCGGGCGGCCTCGCGGGCGGCCTGCACCGCCGGCAGAAGCAGGGCGATCAGGATGCCGATAATTGCGATCACTACCAGCAGCTCGACGAGGGTAAAACCCCCCCGCGTTCTAACGATCTTACGTGTTTTGTAGGGAGACTGCATCGCAATGTCCTCCAAAAAAAAGGAACGTGCCAGCCAATCCGCGACGAGATCGTGTTAAACCACCCTCCGACTAAGCGACTTGATGCGGCAGGCTGCCACCGTTGATGGCCGATCTGCCTTTTTTGCCTCGGGATTCCACTTGTGTTCGATTTCGCCACTGCACTCGCCCAAAGCAGCGACAGCCTTCTCCAACGCTACAAGCTGATGCCAGATATGCTGAGACAACTG
>JAMOAF010000615.1 GCA_023621895.1 Planctomycetota bacterium | reverse complement strand
GCCGGAAATCTGCTCGCCCTGTTCTGTTTTCAGCGCGTATCCAAGCCTCAGTTCCCCGCGCGGAATCTCGTAGTCGACCAGGTCGAGATGGATGCGGACCTGCAACTCGCCGGGCCCGGCGGAGGTGATCCGCCCGCGATAGTTGGGTAAAATCAGCACCGATCGCATCGGCGGGTCGATCACGCGCTCGATCGTCACATCGTCGAACCACGCAGTGCCGGTCATCCCTTTCCTGACATAAGAGGCCAAGTGAAACGCTCCCGCTTCCTCGGGCACGCGCACGACCGCCTCAACTTTTGTCCAATCGCGCGTTCCTTTTATCCCGTCGGGGTAGCACCCGCCCATCCAGCGGCCGTCTTTGCCCTGCCACTCCAGGCAGAATGTGGCGCCGCTTTCATTACCCGTGACGTGTTCGGTTTTGATCCAGCCCGTCAGCCGGTACTTGCGGCCGGGCTTGAGAGGAATCTTCTGTACGGCCAGCCGGTAGCGGTCCGGGTCCGAGTTGGAATACTTCAGCGCCGCGTCGCCCAAGCGGCGGATCGTCACATCCCTCGAAAACACGCCACGGTCGCCGGACCATCCCGCGGGCATCGGCTGGCCCTCGGCAGAGTCTTCAAAGCCTCCGTTGGCAACCAGTTCTTGGACTGTCTTGTCGTCCGGGCTGGACTGCTGCAAAGCTGCGAGAGCCAAAACCGAGAAGAAGAAAACGTTCACGGCATAACCTCCTTCGCCAGGGTGCTTGATTCAATCCGGGCTTAACGGTTCGCATCCCCGGCGGGCGTCTCCGCGGTGCTCGCCGGTACGTCTCCCTTGCGCCCGCGAGCGGCCGGCCGGCGGTCGTTGCGGCCGGCGATCCGCGGCTCGTACTCCGCCCGGCCGGCCAGCACGGCGATCTGGCGGAGCAGGCGGAGAGTCACTTCGCGATGGGCCGCGCGGTCGTCGGCGCGGCTGTAAAAGTCCGAGAGATCGATTGGCGAACCGATCGTGAGATGGACCTTCGCCGGCATCAATACACTGCCGAAGACCGAGCCATTGTAGGGCGAGCCTTGAATGTGGATCGGCACGATCGGCACCCGCGCGCGGAGCGCGATCATTGCCGCCCCGGAGCGGCCGGGGATCATCAGGCTGGAGGTGTTGTTGATTCGCCCTTCGGGGAACATCCCCACAAGGCCGCCGGCGCGAGCGTGCCGGATCGCCAGTCTTGTGGCCGCCGTGTCGATCCCGCCGCGGCCGACGGGAATCGATTCCACGATGCGGAAGAACCAGGCCATTGCCGGATGGACGCAGTACTCTCGCGCGACCATCCAGCGGACGACTCGCCTTGTCGCCAGGTAGAGAAAGGAGGGATCGACCGGCGAGCGGTGGTTGCTGACAATGATCGCGCCCGAGCCGGCCGGCAGATCAAACGTCCCGGAGATCGTCGCCCGCCAGAGGACACGCGACATGACATAATTCAGTCCGAAGAGCAACGACTGCGGCGTGCTCAGCGGACTGCGGCGAAGAGCCTTCACCGCCCGGCCGCCCAGGGCAAGTGCCAGCCCGGCGAGAATTGCGGCGCTAACCAGCTCCGTGCTCATGGGTGAAAACATCAATAGCAGCCCTCCAGCCGTCCTCCTGCAACTCTCGTTCCATGATACATGCTGCCGGGCCTTGCGGCCAGCCGCGTGGCGCAAGCCGCGGCCGCCGCGGAGAAATATCGAGTCGCTTCGCAAGAGGGCCGCCTACAACTGGCCGCACAGCTGTTGGACATAGAGGACGTTTTCCGGCGGCGTTTCATAGGGCAGAGCGCTCGTGCCGAGGCAGACGTTGCCGCGGCCGGCGGCAATCGCGGCGATCCGCGCCACTTCGGCTCGGAGCTCGCTGCGCGTGCCCCGGGCCATGATCCGCGGCGAAGCGTTCACGCGCACGCGGACCTCGGTCCGATCCCACACTTTGCGGAGGAACGCCGCCTGGTCGGTTTCGATCGGGTCGATCAGGTAGCGGGTTCCCGTTTCGAGGAGCGAGTCGACGATGGGCGCCGTGTCGCCGCCGATCACGCACGGCACTGGATGCCCGACGGTCTGGCCAGCGCGGGAGATGATCGCCTTGAGCGCCGGCAGCTCGACCTCGCGGAACATCCTCGGCGAGAGGAGCGGGGGAGCGGCGGCCGACTCGAAGAAGGCGATGCCGAGCCCGGCGGCGGCCACCGCCCTGCAAAAATCAAGCTGGCCGTCAACAAGGTGCATCAAGGCGCGCAAGACGCGATCGGGCCGGCTGGCGACCTCCACCAGGAGGGCTTCAACTCCCAGCAGATTTCCGGCGATCGACATCGGACCGGCCATCGGGACACGCACGTCGGCTTCGGGAAAATCTCGGGCCAGCCGGCGGGCGACGTCGAGAATCATCGGAATCCGCCCGGCCCTGGCCGGGTCGAAGAACGGCACTTCGGCCAGCTCGTCGATCGATCGGCAGAGGGGCTCAACGATCGCCGGAATCCCATTTCCCCGCGGCTGGGCGACTTTCGCCCCGTATGCCTCCGCCTCCAGGTTGTAGATGTCAATTGAGACGACGATCGGCGCGTGGTGGTAATGCTTGTAGGCGGCCGCGTGAGCGCGGTATGTCAATTCCGCGCTCCGCGACACC
>JAMOAF010000066.1 GCA_023621895.1 Planctomycetota bacterium | reverse complement strand
GGGTTCAGGGTTCAGTTTTTGCTTCGGGCTCGTTCCCAAGCTGGAGCTTGGGAACCAGAGGGTTTTCACGCATCCCAGCCCATTTCGTTCTTTACTTCTGCTCGAACTTGGGAATCTCCGGCGGGGGAATCTCCCGCACGAGCCGCTCGACCACGTCGTCGTTGGTCATCCCCTCGGCCTGGGCCTGGAAGTTGGTGGCGATCCGGTGCCGCAGCACCGGCACGGCGATCTTCTGGACATCCTCCAGCGCGACCGAAAACCTGCCGTCCATCGCCGCCAGGGCCTTGCCCCCCTGGATCAGGAACTGCCCGGCGCGTGGACCGGCGCCCCAGTCGACCAGGTCGCGGATGAATTCGGGGGCCGAGGCGTCTTTCGGCCGGGTCGCGCGAACCAGGCGCGAGACGTATTTCACGATGTACTGGCTGACGGCAACCGAGCCGACCAGCTTTTGCAGGTTCAAGATCGATTTGCCGGAAAGGACCTTGCGAATCTCGACCTTCTCGCTCCGCGTTGTCGAGGCCAGAATCTGCTCTTCCTCGTCGGCGGAAGGGTAATCGACCTTGATGTTGAACATGAACCGATCCAATTGAGCTTCGGGCAAGGGGTAGGTGCCCTCCTGCTCGATCGGGTTCTGCGTGGCGATCGTGAAAAACGGCTCGGGCAGCGGATAGGTCTGCTGCCCGACGGTCACTTCCCGCTCCTGCATCGCCTGCAAGAGGGCCGCTTGCGTCTTCGGCGGCGTGCGGTTGATTTCGTCGGCGAGCAGAATATTCGTGAAAATCGGACCATCGACGAATCGGAAGTTCCGCTTGCCCCGCTCGTCTTCCTCCAGCACGTTGGTGCCGGTGATGTCCGAAGGCATCAGGTCCGGCGTGAACTGGATTCGCTTGAACTGGATGTCGAGAATCCGCGCCAGGGTGCTGACCATCAGGGTCTTCGCCAGTCCCGGCACGCCCACCAGCAGGCAGTGCCCCCGCGTGAAAATCGCCGCAAATATCTGCTCGATCACCTCGGACTGGCCGACAATGACCTTCTGAAGCTCGTCCTGCATCAGTTTGCGGTGCTGGCTGAAATCCTGGAGGACGTCTCCCAGACTGCGAGTTTTCGTCGACAAGGCTTTATCCTATCTCGCTCTAGTTCCATCGATCGCTGTGTATGCCATCGCCGCCGGGTATCCTGCCAGCGTGGCCCGCGGACTCCCCCCGGCAGGAGCGTAAGGACCTGGCTGTTCCACCAGTGGATACCCTCCGCCGCGGCCAGGCCCTATTATTGTATAGCCCGAACGCGGCCGGCGCTGTTAAACGGCGGCAACAAATCCAACCTAGCAGACTTTTCCGCCATGCTGAAGCATAACCCAAGCCCGCCGCGCGGCGGCCGAACCCTGTTTTGTCGCCGCGCGTGCGGGATCGCTCCCCCCGCCAGGCAGGCGTCGATGCGTTCCATAACGAGCCTGCTGGTCGTCGCGGGTATGGCGTTTGTGACCTTTGTGCCGGCTGTCTGCGACGACATTGCGCCCGAGCGGGTCCGCAAGGTCATCGAGGGCGGCGTGGGATACCTCAAGCGGCAGCAGCGGAGCGACGGTTCGTGGACGCCCTATCAGAATGACGCGGTCGGCATTACGAGCCTCTGTGCGCTGTCGCTATTGAATTCCGGCGTTCCGCCCGGCGACCCCGCACTCAAGAAGGCCCTGGACTACCTCGAACAACAGAAACCGCAGGAGAACTACGCCACCTCGCTGCAAACGATGGTCTTCGCGCAGGCCAGTCCCGGGCGGTTCCGCAACCTGATTCTCCGCAACGTCAACTGGTTCGAGCAGATGCAGATTCAGGACGGCACGTTCAAGGGTTCGTGGGGGTACAACAAGGTCAGCCCTTCCGGCGACAATTCCAATTCGCAGTTCGCCCTGCTCGCCCTCTACGAGGCCGAACGCGCCGGCGTAAAGGTCTCCGACCGCACCTGGCGGTTCGCCAAGGAATACTGGGAGCGGGCGCAAAACGACGACGGCTCCTTCGGGTACCGCGTCGACGCGAGCACGGGCGGAACCGGCAGCATGACCTGCGCCGGGATCGCCTCCCTGGTGATCGCCTCCGGGCGCATCCGCGAGGGCGACGCGCGGGTCGAGGGCGACCAGATCAAGTGTTGCCAGCAGGACCAGTCCGATTCGAACCGCATCGAGCGGGCCATGCAGTGGCTGGGAACTAATTTCACCGTCACCCACAACCCCAACGGCGGCAAGTACTGGACCCTGTATTACCTCTACGGCGTCGAACGCGTCGGGCGGTTGACCGCGCGGCGCTTCATCGGCGGGCACGATTGGTATCGCGAAGGCACCGCCATGCTGCTGGCCAGCCAGGGGGCGATGGCCGACTTCTGGGTCGGCACGAGCATGGCCGAGGACAATCCGCTGATCGCCACCAGCCTGGCATTGCTGTTCCTCTCCAAGGGCCGCCGGCCGGTCCTGTTGACCAAGCTCCGCCACGGACCCGAGGAAGAGTGGAACCAGCACCGCACCGACGTGAACAACCTCACCCGCTATGTCGAATCCCGCTGGCGGATCGATCTGACCTGGCAGGTCGTCGATCTGAGGGCGGCGACCGTCGACGACCTGATGCAGTCTCCCGTGCTCTATTTCTGCGGCAGCAAGAGTCCCCTGCCCGGCTCCGATGCCGGGCAAGACGACGTCGCCAAGAAGCTCCGCGGCTATCTCGACCGCGGCGGGTTCCTGTTCGCCGAGGCCTACTGCGCCGGCGAGGAATTCGACCGCGGATTCCGCCAGCTCATCGCCCAAGTGTTTCCGGAAGAAGAATACCGCCTCCGCCTGCTGCCGCCCGAGCACCCCATCTGGCGGGCCGAGGAACGGGTCGATCCGGACTACCTGCGGCCGATCTACGGGATCGACTTCGGCTGCCGCACGAGCGTCGTCTACTGCCCGCCGGCCGAGCCGGGCAAGCTCCAGCCTTCACTCTCCTGCCTCTGGGAACTCTCCCGCGCGGGCCGCGAGAACGAATACCCCAAACCAGTCGCCGACCAGGTCCAGGCGGGGCTCTCCACCGGAGTCAACATCCTCGCCTATGCAACCAACCGGGAACTGAAAACCAAGGACGAAATCCCAAGTCAGCTCCAGAAGGCCGCCGCCGGCGACGCCTTCGACCGCGGCCGCATCCGCATCGCCAACCTCCGCCATCCCGGCGGATGCGACTCGGCCCCAAGAGCGCTGGTCAACCTCATGGAGGCCGCCGCCGCCCAGTTGAACCTCCGCACCCGGGCGCAGGAAAAATCGATCAGCCTCACCGATAGCGCGATCTTCGACTACCCGCTGGTCTTCATGCACGGGCGGAACCAGTTCTCCTTGACGGAGGCGGAACGCGAGCAACTGAAGACCTACCTCCAGCGCGGCGGTCTGCTGCTGGCCAACGCGATCTGCGCCAGCGAGCCCTTCGCCGAATCGTTCCGCCGTGAAATGGCGACCATCTTCCCCGACCTGCCTTTGGAACCGATCCCCGCCAACCATCCCCTGCTCACGCCGGCCTACGGTGGTTTCGACCTCTCGCTGGTCACCCGCCGCGATCCGCAGCAGCGAGGCCAGGGCGAACGGCTCGAAGACATCCTCCGCAAGGTCCCGCCCGACCTGGAAGGCATCCGCCTGGCGGACCGCTATGGCGTCATCTTCTCGCGATTCGACCTGAGCTGCGCCCTGGAGAAGCAGAACTCCCTGGAATGCCGCGGCTATATCCGTGAAGACGCCGCGCGGATCGGGCTGAACGTCCTCCTCTATTCCCTCCAGCAATGACCCAACCGGACGAGTCGACATGCCCCGCGCCGCGCCGTGCCGACCGGCTCATCCCGGCCGCGCTCCTGCTATTGGCGCTCGCGGTCCGCGCCGGCATCATCGCCGCCACGCCGCACGCGTTTGACGGCGATCCCGACGCCTACCGGGCCGTCGCCAAAAACCTCGTCGAACACGGCTGTCTCGGTTCGGATAACATCCCCACGGCCACCCGCCCCCCGCTCTATCCGCTCCTCGTGGCAGCCTGCCTGAGCGTCGACGCTCAGGTTCGCCTGAGGCTCGCCGCCGCCCACGTGCTGCTCGGGCTGGCAACCGTGTTTTTAAGTTGCCGGCTGGCCCAGCGCTGGGGGCTCGGCCGCTGGGCCCCGGCCGCCGCGGTGCTCGTGGCCATCGATCCGATTCTGCTCGCCCAGTCGACGCTCGTGATGACCGAAACGCTGGCGACGTTTCTCGCCGCGGCAAGCTTGCTGGCGGTGACCGTCTGCGCCGAGCAGCCCAGCGGCCGGCGCGCCGCGGTAGCCGGCGGCCTGATGGCGGCGGCCGCCCTCTGCCGGCCGACATTTCTCCCCTGGCTTGGGCTGGTGATCGTCCTCTTGCCGTGGTTCGGCAAGGGCTGGCATCAGCGCGCCCGGTTGGCGGCCGCCGCGGCGATCGCGGCGGCTGTTGTGCTCGGGCCCTGGGCCGTGCGGAATGCCCTGCATTTCGGAAAGCCGACCCCGGCGACAAACCACGGGGGTTTCACACTCCTATTGGCGAACAACCCGAGTTTTTACGACTACCTCGGCCGCCGCTCGCCGGGCGAGACCTGGAACGCCGACCAGTTCAACCAGGATTGGTCAGCCCGCTCTCGGGCGCTGGCTCCCGGCGACGAGGTGGCCGCCGACCGGCTGGCCTATGCCGACGCGTGCCAGACGATTCGGTCGCAGCCGCGGATGTTTGCCTATGCGTGTCTCGTCCGGCTGGGACGAACCTGGGCCATTCTCCCGCACCGCATCGACTCGGCCGAGAGCGGCCGCGGACGGGGGGCACGATGGGCCGTGGCGGTCTTTTACGCCGCCGAGTCGCTGCTGGCCCTGGTCGGGCTGGTTGCCCTGGCCCGCGGCTCGATCGGGCGGAACCGCCTGCTTTCAGGCTGGCTTTGGGGACTCCTCCTGGTGGCCGTCTTCACCGCTGTCCACACGTTTTTTTGGACGAACATGCGGATGCGCGCCCCCCTCATTCCGGTGGTTGCGGCAGCCTCGGCTGCCGGACTTGCCTCTTTGTGGGGGAGCCTGACTCGTCGCAAGCCGTTGGCTGATCGAGGCTTGTGAGTTTTTGGCCATCTCTGAACCTGCCTTGATCCCTCGGCGGGCCCTTCCTATAATCTGGCCGCTCCGCTGCGTAGAACGGAATTTGTTCCGTTTTGCCTTTTTCCTGAGCGTTCCCAAGCCGGAGTTTGGGAACGAGTTGGAAGTAAAGACTGAACCCTGAACCCCGAACCCTGAACCCTTCTTCCTGCGTTCCCAAGCCGGAGCTTGGCAACGAGTTGGAAGTAAAGACTGAACCCTGAACCCTTCTTCCTGCGTTCCCAAGCAAGCGCCTGGCAACGAGTTGGAACCCCCGTTTTCCGGCCACCGATCGCCGGCCTGACTGGTTAATTCGCGACTGTTTGCGGTTCACTCCCCCCGGCATGGATGCCCTTGGCGGGAGCCAGACACGGATGTTACACCGCTGACCTTACTTCATTCGGGCAACTCGATCCGCCCGTCGTGCGGCGCGCACCGGTCGCGCGCTGTCTCCGTCTCGCTCTGCGCGGCCACGGTGTTGGCTCTCCTGCTGGCGCCGGCTGTGTCGCTTGCCGAGGTGGCACTGCCCGAGGCTGATCCAGCCGAGACGATCCGCATCAGCGGATCGCGGGCGAGCCGCTGGACCGAAGGGGCTTACGAGGTCTGGCTCGTCGATCGGGGCTGCCGGATCACCCAAGGATCATACACGGCCGAGGGCGACCAGGCCCTGCTTTGGATCGAACGGAGCGAGTCGCCCGAACCGGGCCTCAGCCGCGTGCTGGCGTATTTCGAGGGCAACGTTGCCATCGATCCGGGCGCGCGAGGCGGCCGCGTCCGGCAGACGAGCCCCGCCTGGTACCACCGGTTTGCCACGTCCCGATCCGTCGACGTGCAAGTCGCCCAGGTCGTTGCTCCGCCCGCGGTCCAGCCTCCGCTGGTCGACCGAGCCGTCGCGCGGCGGCGCCAGCCCGGCAGCGAGCGCGAGGTCGTCCGCGCCCAGTACACGGCCCCGGACAAGCCGGCGGCCCGTGCCGGGTCCCAGGGAACGCGGCGCATCCGGCTCTTCCCACGAAGCAACGTGCCGGTCCAGGCCGAATGGTTCGTCGATCCGATCACCAACCAGGGCATCGCCCTGATCGACTCGGGCGTGAACCTGATCGTCGACGGGCTCGGCGACGTGGCCGTCGGACCGGTCACCGTCGACTCGATCGACATCTCGGCCGATCGGCTGGTGATCTGGACGGAAAACATCCTCGAGCGCGACCAGCGCGGCGAGTCGTTTCAGGCCGGCAACGTTCCCCTCGAGGTCTACATGGAAGGCAACGTCGTCTTCCGCCAGGGCGAGGCCGTGATCCACGCCGACCGCATGTACTACGACGTCGCCCGGCGGTCGGGCGTCGTCCTCCAGGCCGAGCTGCTCACGCCGGTGCCGGACTACGAGGGCGTGCTCCGGCTGAGGACCGAAATCCTCCAGCAACTCGGCCCCAACCGGTTCTTTGCCCAGAACGCGTTCCTCACCGCCAGCCGGATGGGCCGGCCCGGCTACCGCATCCAGGTTGAGAGCGCGACCCTCGAGGACACCGCCACGGCCGCGCTCGATCCGGCCACCGGACTGCCTCGGGTCGACGAAGAGACCGGCGAGGTGGTCGTGGACCACGACTACTTCGTGACGAGCGAGAACAACGCCCTTTTCGTCGGCGACGTTCCCATCCTCTGGTGGCCCCGGCTGGCGACCAACCTCGAGGAACCCTCCTTTTTTGTCCGCCGCGTGCGGTTCAAGAACGACAGCGTCTTCGGCACCCAAATCCTCACCGACTGGGACGCCTACGAGATTCTCGGTCTGAAGAACCGGCCCAAGGGGACCGATTGGGACATCAGCGCCGACTACCTGAGCGAGCGCGGCATCGGCCACGGAACGACCTTCCGATACGCCCGCGACGATTTCTTCAAGATTCCCGGCCCCGCCTCCGGCCTGGCCGACTATTGGGGAATCGAGGACGGGGGCCACGACAACCTCGGCTTCGGACGGCGCGATCTCGACCCGGAAAAAGACTACCGGTGGCGGCTCTTCTGGCAGCATCGCCAGCGTTTGCCGGGCGATTTCCAGCTATCCGCCGAAGCCGGCTGGATCAGCGACCGCAACTTCCTCGAAGGGTACCTCGAACGCGAGTGGGACGAGCAGAAGGACCAGACCACCGGCATCGAGCTGAAACGGACGCGCGACAACATCTCCTGGAGCGTCTCGGCCGACGCGCGGATCAACGACTTCATGACGCAGACCGGCTGGCTGCCGCGGGCGGATCATTTCTGGCTCGGCCAGGAGCTGCTTGGCGACCGGCTCACCTGGTATGAACACACGAGCGTCGGCTACGCCCAGTTCGACGCCACCAGCCGGCCGGAAGACCCGGCCGACGCCGCCCTGTTCCGATGGCTGCCATGGGAGAGCAGCGGGCCGGCCGATCCGCTCGCTGTTGAAGGCGAGCGTTTCGCCACCCGCCACGAACTGGACCTCCCCCTTCAGGCCGGCCCGGTGAAGATTGTCCCCTATGCCCTTGGCGAGTTCGCCCACTGGGGACAAAACATCTATGGCGACGACGTCCAACGCCTCTACGGGCAGGCGGGCGTCCGCGCCAGCATCCCCTTCTGGCGAATCGATCCGGCGGTCCGCAACGATCTCCTGAATCTGAACGGACTGGCCCACAAGGTGGTCTTCGACGCCGAACTGGCCTTCGCTGAATCGGACCAGGACCTCCAGCAGCTCCCGCTTTACGATCCGCTCGACGACGACTCGATCGAGGCCTTCCGCCGCCGTCTCGCCGTAACCACGTTCGGCGGCGCGACGCCCTACCGGTTCGACGAGCGGTCCTACGCCCTCCGGTCCGGGCTCGCCGGCTGGGTCACCTCCCCGAGCACCGAAATCGCCGACGACCTGGCGGTCTTCCGCCTCGGCATGCGGCACCGCTGGCAAACCAAGCGCGGCAAGCCGGGCGAGGAGCGGATCGTCGATTGGATCACCTTCGACACCCACGCAACGCTCTTCCCCCGCTCGGACAACGACAACTTCGGAAATGTCCTCGGGCTGGTCGATTACGATCTCCGCTGGCACGTCGGCGACCGCGTCACCCTGCTCTCCTCCGGCTACTTCGACTTTTTCGACGACGGCGGAAAGCTCGTCAGCTTCGGCGGTTTCCTCAATCGGCCCGAACGCGGCAGCATCTACGCCGGAATCCACTTCCTCAACGGCCCCATCGAGAGCACGATCCTCTCCTACTCGCACACGTACCGCATGAACGAAAAATGGGTCACCACGTTCGGCGCCTCGATGGACATCTCCGACAACAACAACATCGGCCAAAGCCTCACCTTCACCCGCATCGGCGAGTCGTTCCTGATCAGCGCCGGCCTGAATGTCGACGCCAGCCGCGACAGCCTGGGAGTCCACCTGGCGATCGAACCCCGCTTCCTGCCCAAGAGCCGGCTGGGACGCGTCGGCGGCGCGAGCATCCCGGTCGCGGGCGCGTATGGGCTGGAATGAGAAGAGAGCCGTCAGCCGTCAGCCGTTTCCTGGTTCCCAAGCTCCAGCTTGGGAACGCTCGATAGAGGGTTCAGGGTTCGGGGTTCAGGGTTCAGTTTTTGCTGCCAACCTCATTCTCAGACTCGGGCTTGACAACGCAGTTGGAGGAACCGGACACTAAGAACTCTCTCCATTCGACATTTGACTTTCGACATTCGACATTCGACGGTTTCCGCTTTCCCATGACCTCGCCCGACCGCTCCTGGCTGACCAAGTTTCGCGACGCGTTCCGCGGGCTCTGGGTGGGCGTCGCGCGGCAGAACAGCTTCATCATCCACCTGCTGGCCGCCATCGTGGCTCTCGTGGCGGCACTGCTGTTTGGCGTCACGCCGGGCGAGTGGTGCGTATTGGTGATCGCGATCACGGTCGTCCTCGTGGCCGAGCTATTCAACACGGCCCTGGAACACCTGGCCAAGGCGGTCGCTGAAGAATATCACCCCGAGATTCGCGACGCGCTCGACACGGCCGCCGCGGCCGTTCTTGTCGCCGCCGCCGGCTCGGTCGTCATCGGCATCATCGTCTTCGCGCCGTATCTGCTGAAGCTTCTTCAAACGTAAACCGCCTCGCGGTGGGCCGGCGCTCCGGCCATGGCGCTTCGCACGCAGGCAGGCATCGCCGGCACAATTGGCGATTCGAGACTCGCCGGCAATGGTCCGCTCTGGACCACCCTACGGACGGACCTCGACCAGCTTCCCCATCCGACCGCCCGACAGTCAAAACGCCTCGTTTTCGCCCAGTCCAAATACCCGCTTCAACCGGTTTCGGGTCTGCGGGATCTCCTCGCCCCACTCCTGGGCACGGTCCACCTTGAACTCGTCGCACAGCTCGAAGAGATGCCGCGCCAGCGGGCGCAGCTTTTCCGCGACGGCCGGTTCGAGCGGCCCGCTGTCGCGATACCAGATCGGCTCCAGCGCCGCACGGTACGCGCAGATCGACGCCCGAGCCACGTGCCGGCGGGTCTGGTCCGAGTCGGCCAGGCGCATCGCTTCGGCGAATGCGTCGAGCCCGGCCTGCGCGTCGGACTCGTCGAGTCCGTAGTCGGCAAGCCGGCCGAAGCAGTTATGATGCCGGCCGCTGGCCGCCGCGCGATCGTGCGTCCGCTCGATGAACCGGCGGATCGGCGGGGCCGCCGGACCGTAGTGCAGATCGAGAAACTCGTTCATGACCTTCTCGCCGCTCAGCGACGGGTCCCACAGCAGCCGGCTGATGATATAGGCGCGAAGCTCCGACAACTCCGCCCCGTTGGCGTTCCCCGCCGCCTGCATGAACACCCCCTTGGCGTTGTTCGCCACGAAGTAGCGGATGTTCGGCTCGATCACCCGCAGGTTCGGGCACGGCAACAGGTACGCGTGGAAGTTCGTGTTGTAGTTCCAGATATAGATCTGGTCGCAGATTTTGCCCCAGTTGGCCATGTCCTGGCAGAAAGCGACGTTCTTCGGGCAGCCGGGATCGTTGATCGGGTGAATCATGCAGCATTCGATGCTGCAAAGCTGAATCTGCACGTTCGCCCGCGGCTTGAGCGTCTTGGGTGGTTTGCGCGTATACCAGTACGAGAGCGTTCCCACCTTGACGTTCGGGTGTTTGGCCGCCACGGCGTCGGCCACGGCGTTGACAAACTCCAAGAGCGAACCCATCGGCGTGCCTTCCCGCTCGTCAATCGCCGCGCACGCCGGGCAGAGGCAGTTCTTGGCGTTGTCGTTCTGGCTGACCGAAACGTTGGCCGCGCCGGGATTGGCCTCGATCTCCTTCAATACCGCCTCGGTCACGATCCGCAGCACGTCCGGATTGGTCAGGCAGGGCTCATTTTCAAAGGAGTCGTTCTTGGCCGGCGCGATCCGCTTGCCGTCGCGGAGGCAATAATACTCCGGGTGCTCCTGCCCATACTTCGACGAGGGAATCTGGTGGGCAAAGCTGTGGCTGATCAGCCCCTGCCCCGAGCGGCCGCCAAGCTCCGGCTCGTTGCCGACGGTGTTCACCCGCAGCCGCGCGGCCAACGCCGGATTGCGGTTCACCTCGCCGTAGTAGGCCCAGCGCATCTCCAGCGGCGGACGGTAGGTCCGGTCCACGGGTCCGATCACTCGGGCGGCCAGCTTGGGAACGTAGGTGTGGTCGGCGGTGAGGAATCGCACGCCGAGGTAGTCTTCGAGAAAAGTGTACACGCCGTAGAGCGTCCCCCGCGGCCGGCCCCCAACGATCGCGATGTTGCCCTCGCCAACCACGATCCGCAGGTCTTCCGGACCGAGCTTCTCGGCGGCCAGGCCGCGTTTGCCGGCCTCTTCACCCGGCCCGACAATGAAGTGCCGATCGGCTCGGCTGGTGCTGTTGACGATCGGCAGCGTGCGGCCGGTGGCAAGTGCCAGGTGATCGCGCAGCTCTTCGGCGGCATGTTTTTCGCTCGGGATGGCGTCAGCGGCGACGACGATGTCCCAGCCTTCAAGGTTCGCCAGGTCAACGCCCGGCGCTTCGGCGGCAAGCGCGGCGGCGGAGAGAACGCACGAAGACAAAACGGCGAGCAAGAATCGGTTCGGCATGGTCGGTTCCTTATCCTAGAGGCGGGTAGCGCACGCCCCTCAAGGTACCATCCCGCACGTCGCGGTCAACCGCGCACCGCCAAAACCGTAGGGTGGTCGAGAGCGGACCAATCCGGCAGCGCCGCCCCACCGCAGCGCAATCAGCGCGTAGGGTGGTGCAAAGCGGTCCAACCCGCCGCGTTGCGATTTGCCGTCGCCGCCGCCGGAAACCGAACCGTTCCACGCAGCCAATCCGGCAGCGCCGCCCCACCGCAGCGCAATCAGCCTGTAAACCGCCTCACGGTGGGCCGGCGCTCCGCCCATGGCACTTCGAACCGTAGCGGGGATCGCCGGCATAATCGGCGATTCGAGGCTCACAGGCGATGGTCCGCTCTGGACCACCCTACGGGCGGATATCGATCACCGGCATCGCCATGATCACGCCTTCCTGCCGGACGAGGCTCAGCCGCAAGAGCGCCGACTTGATGGCCGCCACGCGCTCGGGGTCGAGGCCTTCAAGGTAGGGCGCGGCCGCTTCGAAAAGCGATTTTCCGCGTGCCAGGGTTCCCAAGCTGGAGCTTGGGAACCAGGGGGAAACGGAGCTGGTTGCCAGGGTCCCCAAGCTGGAGCTTGGCAGCCAGGTGGACGCCGCCTGGATGCGGCCGGCCTCGTCCTTTTCCTCCTCGGCGCCGAGGTCGCTGAAGAGCTGCTCGACGAACGTCTTCGGCTTGGGCAGAACACGGATATCGTATTCTTCGATCTTGGCCTCGCGGGCCACCTGCGCGATGGCGTCTTCAATCCCGCCGAGCTTGTCCACCAGGCCGAGGTCGTGGGCCTGCTTGCCGGTAAACACGCGTCCGCCGGCCAGTTCGTCGATGTTCTTCTTCAGCCGATCGCCGCGGATCGCCACGACGTGGGCCTTGAAGTCGCGGTAGATTTCCTCCATCAGCGCCCGCATCTGCTTCCGCTCCGCGTCGCTGAAGACCTCGCTCGAGCTGAACATGCCGGCATTCGCGCCGCGCTTATACGGCTTCCAGGCAACGCCGATCTTGTCCCACATTTCCGTCGTGGCAAACTTCCCGCTGACCACGCCGATCGAGGCGGTGATCGTGCCCGCCTCGGCGAAGATCGTGTCCGACGCGCAGGCCACGTAGTAGCCGCCGCTGCCGGCCACGTTGCCCATCGAGACGACCAGCGGCTTGGTCGCCTTGACCCGCCGCGTGGCGTCGAGAATGATCTCGCTGGCGGTTGCCGATCCGCCGGGCGAATTCACCCGCAGAACGACCCCCTTGATCGAATCGTCGCCGGCCGCCTTGTCGAGCGCCTTGCGGATCGGTTCGCTATAGGCGACACCGCTGGAGCCGAAGGGGCTCGGCTCGGGCTTGCCGGGCAGGATCGGCCCGTCGACATAGACCACCGCCACGGCCGGCTTCTTGGAAACGGCCTTCGACGGCCCCTGGAGGATTTGCGACCAGAGCTTGATCAGGCCGAGCGGCGAGGAGAGGTCGATTTCATCGCGCTTCTTCTTTCCATACTCTCTGTCGAACTCGACGCCGCTGCCGTACTTCGACTTCAGCCGGTCCGAAAAGTCCTGGCGGAATTCAACC
>JAMOAF010000432.1 GCA_023621895.1 Planctomycetota bacterium | reverse complement strand
GTCGTCGCCGTGGCGGCCATCTATGGCCGGCCGTACATGCACGGCTCCTATCAGCCCTCGAAGATCGGGCTTTCGTGGTTCTTTTTCAACCTGCTCGCCGCGGCGATGCTCCTGGTCGTCGCGGCAAGAAACGGCCTGCTGTTCCTCGTCGCCTGGGAGTGCATGTCGATGGCGTCGTTTTTTCTCGTATTGACCGACCACGAGCGCGATTCGGCCCGCCACGCGGGCTGGGTCTATCTTGCGGCGATGCATCTGGGGACCGCGGCGCTGCTGGTGCTGTTTCTACTGCTCGGCCGAACGTCGGGGACGTTGGACTTCGACCGGTTTGTCTGCCAGCCCGGCCTGGCCGGCGCGCTGTTCGTGCTGGCCGTCGCCGGTTTCGGCACCAAGGCCGGCTTGATTCCGCTCCACGTTTGGCTCCCGGAAGCCCACCCCGCCGCGCCGTCGCACGTTTCCGCCGTGATGAGCGGCGTGATGATCAAGACGGGCATTTACGGCCTCGTGCGGACGATCACGTTTCTTCCCGAACTGCCCGGCTGGTGCGGCTGGATGCTGCTGGCCCTGGGGGCCGCCTCGGGCATTCTGGGCGTGCTGTTTGCCCTGGCCCAGCACGATCTGAAGAAGCTGCTCGCCTACCATAGCGTGGAAAACATCGGGATCATCACGCTCGGGCTCGGCGTCGGCCTGCTGGGGCTCGCCCACCAGATCCCCGTGATGGTTTTTCTGGGTTTTGCGGGCGCTCTGCTCCACGTGCTCAACCACGCGCTGTTCAAGGGCCTGCTGTTCCTCGGCGCAGGCGCGATCCAACATGGGACGGGCATTCGCGACCTGGATCGGCTTGGCGGGCTGCTGAAGAAGATGCCGGCCACCGGTGGGGCGTTTCTCGTCGGGGCGTGCGCGATCTGCGGCCTGCCGCCGCTGAACGGATTTGTCAGCGAGCTGCTGATTTACCTGGGCGTCCTGCTGGGCATCGCCGATCCTGGCCGCTCCGGCGCGCTGGCTTGGGGGCTGCTGTGCGTCCTGGTGTTCGGCAGCCTGGCACTCGTTGGCGGACTGGCGTCGGCATGTTTCACCAAGGCGTTCGGCTGCGTGTTTCTCGGCGAGCCGCGGAGCGACGCGGCAAGGCAGGGTCACGAGGTCGGCCTGGCGATGCGGGTCGCGATGCTCGTGCTGGCCGGCGCTTGCATCGGCGTCGCCCTGGCGGCGCCGCTGTTGCCCTCGGTCTACCGGCGGCCGGTCGAGGCGCTTGTGCCGGCGGACCTGTTGGGCGCGATGCCGGGCGTTGTCAGCCAGTCGGGGGCGGTTCTGCTGATCGTCTGCGGCGCGTTCTGGGCGTTGATCCTGCTGGCGGGGCTTCTGGCGCTTGCCCGCCGCCGGCTGCTGGCGGGCCGGCAGGTGGACCGCGGCCCGACCTGGGGCTGCGGCTACGCCGCGCCAACGCCGCGGATGCAGTACACGGCAGCCTCGTATGCCAGTCCGCTGCTGGTCCTGTTCCGGATGTTCGTCAGGCCGCGGATCGATCTGTCGCCGCCCCAGGGGCTGTTTCCCAAGCACGCCCGCTACGAATCGGAGACCGGCGACGCATTTTCCGACTACCTGTTCCGCCCGGCCTTCCTGGCGGTGGTCTGGATGGCGTCGAAAGTCCGCCGCTTCCAGAACGGGCGCCTCCAGCTTTACGTGCTTTACATCGCCTTGACGATTCTTGTGCTCCTGATTTGGAAGTTGGGCTGAGAGATGTTGGCGCTTTCGGGGTTTGTCCAGTTGATTCTGGCATTTGCGCTTGCACCGATGCTATTGTCGATCATCAACCGCACCAAGGCGGCGTTTGCCGGCCGCCATGGCCCGCCCTGGCTGCTGCCGTACCACGAGCTGTGGAAACTGCTCCACAAGGGGGCGGTCTATAGCCGCACGGCGACGGCGGTCTTCGTGGCCGGCCCGATCGTCGGCCTGGCCGCCACGGGCCTGGCGCTCTCGTTCATCCCCGTGGGGGGCTGTCCGGCACTGGTTTCGTTCCCCGGCGACTTCCTGCTCGTGGCCTACCTCTTGGGCCTGGCACGGTTCCTCACGGTCTCGGCGGCGCTCGACACGGGCTCGAGCTTCGAGGGCATGGGCGCCAGCCGGGAAGTCCTCTTTTCCACGCTTGCCGAGCCGGCGCTGCTGCTCTCGCTGATCACGCTGGCGGCCGCGTCGCCGGGCGCTTCTCTCTCGGCGATCTACGCGGGAATCGACTCGGCGGTGCTCGCCTCCGGCGCGGGGCCGGCCCTGTTTCTCGTGATGGCCGCGCTGCTGGTTGTCCTGCTATCGGAAAACGCGCGGATTCCGATCGACGACCCGGCGACGCACCTCGAGCTGACGATGATCCATGAAGTGATGGTTTTGGACCATGGCGGCCCCGACCTGGCCCTGATTCACTACGCCTCGTCGCTCAAGCTCTGGCTGTTCGGCGCGCTGCTGGTGGGCGTGGCCCTGCCGCTGCGCAGCGGTTTCTTCCTCCTCGATTTGCTCGGCGGGATTGCCGGGT
The DNA here is from genome assembly GCA_023621895.1 of Planctomycetota bacterium. Taxonomy (GTDB): domain Bacteria; phylum Planctomycetota; class Planctomycetia; order Pirellulales; family Thermoguttaceae; genus JAAYCB01. The sequence continues at coordinate 10,260 of JAMOAF010000432.1, read as the reverse complement.
TGGCGCTCGTCGCGGTGATTGTCGGCCTGGTGGAGTCGGTGATGGCTCGGCTGCGGCTGGTCCGCGTGCCGCAATTGCTCGTCGCCGCCTCGGTTCTCTCGGTGGTTGCGCTGGTTCTCGTGATGAGGTGAAGACGTGGCCGAGTGGCTCGATGCGATTCTCGTGCTCGTGATCCTGACGAATCTCTGGCTGCTGGGTTCCAGCCGGCTCCGCGCCTGCATCCAGGCGGCGGCGTTGCAGGGGATTCTGCTCGGGCTGATCCCGCTGTTGGCCACGTGGCCGGCGATCACCGCCCGGCTGGCCGGCGTGGCGGCCGCGAGCATCGTGGTGAAAGCCATTGTTCTGCCCGCCATGCTCCGCCGCGCGGCCCGCGAAGCCAACGTCGTCTACGAGGTGCAGCCGCTGGTTGGCTTCACGACCTCGCTGCTCTTGGGGATCGTGCTTTGGGGCCTGGCCACGCATATTGCCGGGCGGCTGCCGGTGGCCATGCTGCACGTCGCGCCGCTGCTGATCCCGGTGGCGATCTTCACGATCCTCTGCGGCTTCCTGGTGATCGCCAGCCGCAACACGGCGGTGATGCAGGTGATCGGGTACCTCGCCCTGGAAAACGGCATTTACATCTTCGGCTGGGCGTTTGCCATCGAGGACCCGCTGCTGGTGGAGATGGGCGTTCTGCTCGACGTGTTCGTCGCCGTGTTCGTGATGGGGATCATGATCTACCGCCTGAGCCGCGAGTTCGACACGATCGAGACCGACGAATTTACTTCCCTGAAGGAATAATCGCATGCTTTGGATTCTGCTTGCCGTGCCGGTCGTCTCGGCAATGCTCGCCTTCGCGCTGCCCTGGAACTGGCCCCGCCGCGGTCTGCTGGTGGCCTCGTCCGGCGCGCACCTCGGTCTGGCCGCCGCGGCGATCGGGCGGACTCCCGCGCCGGTTCTCGACGGGTGGATCGCACTGGATGGCACTTCTCTCCTCTTCCTGGCGATCACCAGCGTGGTCTTCTTCGTTGTTTCGATTTACGCCGTCGGTTACCTCGCGCACCAGGTTCGCGTGGCCGAAGACCCCGGCAGAGAGGTCCCCTTCGTCGACTATCCGGAGGCGGTTTTCACCGGTTGCCTGCTGCTGTTTCTGGCGGCCATGACCCTGGTGATCGTCAGTCACCACTGGGGGCTGATGTGGGTGGCGGTCGAGGCAACCACGCTGGCCAGCGCGCCGCTGATTTATTTCCACCGGCATCCGCGTTCGCTGGTCGCCACGTGGAAATACCTGGTGATCTGCTCGGTCGGCATCGCTTTGGCCCTCCTGGGCTACTTCTTCCTGGCCGTTTCCGCGGAAGTCCGCGAGCTATCGCCGATCCACCTGACGATCGCCGATCTGGAAAACCATGCTCGCCAATTGGACCCCGCCTGGCTGAAGGCCGCGTTCCTCCTCCTCCTGGTCGGCTACGGGACCAAGATGGGACTGGCGCCGCTGCACACGTGGCTACCCGACGCCCATAGCGAGGCGCCTTCAATGGTCTCGGCGTTGCTTTCGGGCGTGCTGCTGAATTGTGCCTTTCTGGCGATCCTCCGCGGCCACTCGCTGCTGGCGAAGGCGGGACTGGGGGATTTCAGCCGCGAGCTGCTCGTTCTTTTCGGCCTTGTCTCGATGGTTTTTGCCGCCGTGTTCGTCATCCGGCAGGCCGACTATAAACGCCTCTTGGCTTATTCGAGCGTCGAGCACATGGGAATTCTTTCCCTCGGGGCGGGGATCGGCGGCATTGCCGGCTTCGGCAGCATGCTCCACGCGGTGAACCATTCGCTGACCAAGGCCATGCTGTTCCTGGCGGCGGGCAACACGCTTCACTACTTCCACACGAAATCCACGCTGGAGGCCCGCGGGCTGGCCCGCGCCCTGCCCGTGACCGCCCTGGTCTGGATTGCCGGGCTGCTGGCAATCACCGGTTTTCCGCCGTTCGGGCCGTTCGTCAGCGAATTGATGATTCTCAAGGGGATGATCGACGGCAGCCGGATTCTCGTGGCGATTGTCTACCTCGTCGCGCTGGCGGCGATCCTGGTGGCCATGGCCGCGATCGTGATCCCCATGGTGTATGGGAAGCCGCCGCGGAGCGAGTCGCCGGCGGAGGCCAGCGAACCGCCGGCCGCCGGCGCGCGGCCGGGCGCGCGTTCACCGGCCGAACCGCTCTGGTCCGCCGTTCCTCCGCTCCTGCTGGCGGCGGCCGTGCTCGTGTTGGGAGTTTACGTGCCGCAGCCGCTGAGCGATTTTCTCCACCGTGCGGCGATTGCCGTGGGAGCCGAGTAATGTCTCAGAATACCAGCATCGCGGTCCATAATGGCCAGGCCTTCGCAACCGGAGACTGGGGAGACCTCGACGTGGAACGTTTCCGCAGCGAGGTGCTCAACGCCGTTGTGAAGGGCGGGCGGATTTCCGCGCTGTTCGCACAGCCTCGGGGCGACGGGGCGTTCCGCCTGATGGCGGCCGTGGCCCAGGATTCCCAGTCGATGTTGCGCGTGCTGGCCACCTCGGTCGAGTCGGAGTATCCATCCCTCGCGCCGCTCTGCCCGCAGGCCCACTGGTTCGAACGCGAAATCTGGGAACAGCATGGCGTCGTGCCGGCCGGCCACCCCTGGCTGAAGCCGGTCCGGTTTCCGCGCCGCGGCGGCGCCGGCGCCGTGGCCGTCGCTCCGCCCCCGCCGGCGGTCTGCGGCCTGGCTGATTTCTTCCGGATGAGCGGCGCGGAAGTCCACGAAGTGGCCGTCGGACCGGTCCATGCGGGCATCATCGAGCCGGGCCATTTCCGCTTCCAGTGCCAGGGCGAAACCGTCTATCACCTGGAAATCTCGCTCGGATATCAACACCGCGGCGTGGAGGCGGCGTTGGCGGGCGGGCCCAATCGCCGCACGATCCACTATATCGAGACGCTCGCCGGCGACACCACGATTGGCCATGCAATCGCCCATTGCCGCGCAATCGAGTCGCTCTCCCACACCCGCGTTCCTCCCCGCGCCCAGGTGATCCGTGGAATCGCCCTGGAACTGGAGCGGGTGGCAAATCACGTGGGCGACTTGGGAGCGTTGGCCGGCGACGTCGGCTTCCTGCCGACAATGTCGTACTGCGGCCGGATTCGCGGCGACGTGCTCAACATGACCGCGCTGCTATGCGGCAATCGCTTCGGCCGCGGCCTGGTCCGCCCGGGCGGCGTCGCCTTCGATCTGGATGACCCGGCCGTGACCGAGCTGGCGCGGCGGGCGCGGACCGTCGCCAAGGACGCCGCGGTTGCCGTGAACCTGCTCTGGAACAGTCCCTCGGTGATGGGCCGGTTCGAACGCACCGGAACGCTGGCGGCGGACATCTGCCGGCAGATCGGGCTGGTGGGCGTTCCCGCCCGAGCCTGCGGCATCGGCCATGACGTGCGCCAGGATTTTCCCTTCGGCATTTTCCGTTTCGCCCAGATTCCGGTTTCCACGTGTGACTCGGGCGACGTTTTCGGCCGAGCCTACGTCCGCTGGCTCGAGGTCCAGCGATCGCTGGCGTTTATCATCGACCAGCTCAAGGCCCTGCCGCCGGGCGCGGTTCTCCAACCGGCCGGCCCGCTGGCCCCGGCCAGTTCGGTGATCACGCTCGCCGAGGGCTGGCGCGGAGAGATCTGCCACGTCGCGGCCACGGATGCCGATGGAAGGCTTGCCTGGTACAAGGTCGTCGATCCCTCGTTCCACAACTGGTTCGGCCTGGCGATGGCGCTGCGAAACCAGCAGATTTCCGACTTTCCGCTCTGCAACAAGAGCTTCAACCTGTCCTATTGCGGCCACGACCTGTGACGCGGAGGCCACCATGCTCGAAACACTCAAGGCGCGGCTCCAGCAGGGTTACCGCACCACCCGGTATCCGGCCGGCCCGGCGCCGGAGTTGCCCCCTCGGTTTGCCGGACGCCCTGCAATCGACAGCGGCAAATGCCGCGAGGGCTGCGACCGCTGCGCGCAAGTCTGCCCCACCCGGGCAATCCAGTGCGACCTGGCGGCGCGGAAGCTGCGACTGGACACCGGGCGCTGCTTGTTCTGCCGCGAGTGCGAGCGGGCCTGCGAGCCCGGCGGGATCGCCTTCACCCGCGAACATCGCCTGGCAAGCAACTCGCGCCAGGCACTGGTTGTCAGCGACGGCGCGGCGCTGCCGCCGGCCGGGATCGACGCCCGGCTCCAACGGCTGCTCGGCCGCGCCCTGCGGCTGCGGCAGGTGAGCGCCGGCGGATGCAACGCCTGCGAAGCCGACACCAATGTCCTCGGCACGGTCGGCTGGGACCTGGGCCGATTCGGCATCCAGTTCGTGGCTTCCCCGCGGCACGCCGACGGGCTGTTGATCACCGGGCCGGTCACCGAGAACATGCGCTCGGCCCTGATAGAAACGTACCACGCCGTCCCAGCGCCCAAGATCGTGATCGCCGTCGGAGCGTGCGCGATATCCGGCGGGCCCTACGCGGATCATGCCGAGGTTCACAACGGCGCCGCCGCGGTGGTGCCGGTCGATCTCTACGTTCCCGGCTGCCCGCCGCATCCGCTGACGATCCTGCACGCGCTCCTGGCGGCGATTGGGGTGGAATAGGGATCAGCCATCAGCAGTCAGCAGTCAGCCATCAGCAGTGGCAACGTGAAAGAAGCAACGATTTTCAACGCTTGATGTTTGGCATTTCTATTTCGCTGCTGAGTGCTTGGGTAATCCTACGCCGAACACTCTGCACGGTTGCGCCAAGATGTTGTCCGCACCAGCGTTCCACACTTCAGGAGCGGTAATTTCAATCATCGCAGTTTGTAGCGTGCTTTGCTCCGCTGTTGGGGAGGCGCCAAGCCCGACTTTCAGGCTGTTGTTCTCTTGTTTCGCGTCCTGGCACTTTTCCTTACCATTGATCGCGACTCTGCTCGAAGAACCGCGCCAAATTCCGGATCGGACCGCGATAAGGCAAAGGTTCAGTGCTTGCCATCGGAGCACCTCCATGAACGTCTCAATCAGCCTCCGCCCGAGAGAGCCGCCACGCGGCAACGACAATACGATCAACAATGGAATAAATATCACAAATCCCGGCCAGTCCAGTTTTCCCCGGACTTTCACCACCCCACATCAGCAGTCAGAAGCTAGTCTCTTATGGCTGATAGCTGACCGCTGACGGCTCCTCCGTTATCCCGATCCCAGCATCCCGCGGACGAAGACCAGGTACGCGGCCAGCACGGCGGAGAGTACGTACATCAGCCATTTTACATCGCGCCCCTGGCCGGCGAGGAACTTGATCACGGGGTACGAGATGAACCCCAGGGCCAGGCCGTCGGCGATGGAGAAGGTCAAGGGGACCGAGAGAAACGTAATGAAGGCGGGAATCGCCTCGGCTTCGTTCGACCACTCGATTTTGGTGACGTTGCGCATCATCATCGCCCCGACAAGCACCAAGGCCGGGGCCGTGATCGCCGGATAGCTTCCGACCATCTCGATCAGCGGGGCGAAGAACAGGGCGACCAGGAACAGGGCCGCCGTGACCAGGGCGGTCATTCCCGTCCGCCCCCCCTGCTGCACGCCCGCGGCGCTCTCGATGAAACTCGTCACGGTGCTCGTGCCGCAGGCCGCCCCCACCACGGTGCCCAAGGCGTCGGAGACGAGGGCCTCTCGGGCGCGGGGCAACCGGCCGTCCTTGATGAACCCCGCGTGTTCGCTGACGCCGAGCAGAGTGCCGATCGTGTCGAAGACGTTGAGAAACAGGAAGACGAAAATAAAGGGGATCATCGGGCCGGCGACCGCAAGCGGGAAATTCATCTTCAAGAAGGTCGGCGACATCGACGGCGGCTGGGCGACGACGGCCGCGGCCGGCTTGAACAAGTTCACCAGTTTCGACTGCTTGACCGGCTCCGCGGCGGCGATCCATTCGGGCAGGTGCGGCAAGAGCCACTGGAGGGCGGTTGCCAGGGCGGTCGTCAGCAGGATGCCCAAGACGATCGAGCCGCGGACTCGCCGTCCGAACAGCCCGGCCGTGACGAACAGGCCGAAGGCGAAGACGAGCACGTCGGGCGCCGCCACCTGGGGATTGAGCCGGACGAGTTGCCCCTCGGCCGCGACGATCACGCTCGCCCCCTGAAAGCCGATGAAGGCAATGAACAGCCCGATCCCCGCGGCGATCCCGTTGCGCATGCTCGGGCTGATCACATCGAGGATCGCCTCGCGGACGCCCAAGAGTGAGAGAGCGAGGAAGAGCACGCCGGCGATGAAAATCACTCCCAGTGCCACCTGCCAAGGGGCGACCTGGCCGGCCTGGAGCGTTCCGGCGGCGACGCGGGCGTCGATCAGCACGGCGGCCGCGGGAATGGCCGAAAGGACGAAGATGAAATTCTCGCCCATGCCCGGCGCCTGGGCGATCGGGTACCGGGCGTAGAGCCCCATGATCGCCGTGGCCAGCGCCGCCGACACGCACGTGGCCGTCATCACCGCGCCGGGGTCCATCCCGTTGGGATTGTTGAAATACAGGCCGGAGAGGACCGCCGGCTGCAAAAAGATGATGTACGCCATCGTCAGAAAGGTCGTCAGGCCGGCGAGCATTTCCGTCGCGGCCGTGGTTCCGTTTTCGCGGAGACGAAAGATTCGTTCCAGCATATTGGCAGTCGCCTTTTTTGCCTGGCCGAGAACCGCTCCGAGGGACCGGAACGTGCAAAACGCCGTTGCCGCGACCCTTAACCGCAACTGTTCGGGGGGACCCTCCTCCTCGCTCCCCGCCCTGAGGTGTGGACGGTTCAGGCTAACAGATGTTGCCGCGCGCGGCGGCGCAGGTCAAGGGGCCGCCGGCCCGCGGCGACCTTTTCCGCCCGGAGGTCGTCGGCTAAAATGACTTCTGCCATGGAAGATGAGCGGATCGAACGATTTTTTGGCGCGCAGAACGACAACCCGTTTGCCGATGCGCTCGCTCCGCGCGCCGAACCGGCCGCTTCGGCGGAAGAGACGCTCGCTTCCGGGCCCTCCCACGCGCCGCGGAGGCCGCGTCCCCGCCGGTTGCTCCCGCTGGTCCTGTTTGTGCTCACCTGCTTCACGACGGTGGCGGTGGGCGGCACCTGGTATGGGCTGGCGGTGATGACGATTCTCGTCTGCCACGAAGCGGGCCACTTCGTGCAGGCGCGGCGCTACCGAGTTCCCGCGTCGCTCCCCTACTTCATACCAATGCCGAACCTGATCGGCACGATGGGCGCGGTGATCGCCATGGACCCTCGGATTCACAACCGCCGCGCCCTGTTCGACATCGGCATGACCGGCCCGCTGTTCGGCCTGTTGCCGACGCTGATCTGCTGCTACGTGGGCCTGCTGACGGAGGGCCGCTGGATCGCCCGAGCGGCGATCGATGGCCAGGAACTGCTCGAACTCGGTGATCCGCTGATCTTCCAGTGGATGGCCCATGCGATCGTCGGCCCGATGCCCGAAGGCCATATCCTCACGATTGGCCCGATCGCGATGGCCGGCTGGGTCGGATTGTTGATCACCTCGCTGAACCTGATCCCGATCGGCCAGCTCGACGGCGGCCACATCCTCTACGCGATGCTCGGCCGCCGCGCGCACCCGGTCGCCCTCGCGCTGCTGGTGGCAGCCGCCGTCGGGGCGTTCACCTACGGCTACTATTGGTGGACGCCGATGATCATCCTGCTGGCCGTCTTTGGGCCAACCCATCCGCCCACCCGCAGCGACGGCATTCCACTCGGAAGGTGGCGGACGCTTCTGGGCTGCTGTATGCTGGCCTTCGTGATCGTCGGGTTCACTCCCAACCTGTTTGTCAACATGCCGACTCCGTGACGACCTGCCGCACGGCCTCGCGGAATGCCCTTCAAGGCCGCTGAGAAACGGGATTGTCGGACGTCCTCGGATCGGCTCGAAGGAGCATTGATGATGGGCATCTTGCGCAGTCTTCACCACGCGGCGGTCTCTCGCGGCGGGTTCTGGGCGGTTCTCGCCGCCCTGGTTATCACCTCGCTGCCCACGCACGCCGCCGAGCCGCCGGCGAGGCTCAAGCGGGCCGACTCGTTCCTCGGCATCCACTTCGACTTCCACGCCGGAGCGGATTGCAGCGAAGTCGGTCGGCGGACCACGCCCGCAATGGTTGAACTGGTGATCGACAAGGTCCAGCCTGACTACATCCAGATCGACTGCAAGGGCCACCCGGGCTACTCCAGCTACCCGACCAGGGTGGGCAATCCCGCGCCGGGCTTCGTGGGCGATCCGCTCCGCGTCTGGCGCGACGCGACGCGGCGCCGCGGCGTCGCCCTGTTCATGCATTACTCCGGCGTCTGGGACCGCCATGCCGTGGCAACCCACCCCGAGTGGGCGGCGGTCCGAGCCGACGGCAAGCCGGACGAAAACGCCACCTCGGTCTTCGGGCCTTATGCCGACACGCTGATGATCCCCCAACTCCGTGAATTGGCCGGAGACTATGGCGTGGACGGCGCCTGGGTTGATGGCGACTGCTGGGGCGCGGCGGTCGATTACGGCGATCGGGCCGCCAGCGAGTTCTGCCGGCAGAGCGGCGCAAAATCGGCTCCGCAGAAATCGTCCGAGCCCTACTGGCACGAGTGGCTGGCGTTTCAGCGGGAGGGTTACCGCCGCTATCTGCGGCACTATGTCGACCAGCTCAAGGCATCGCACCCCGGCTTCCAGATCGTCAGCAACTGGGCCTTCAGCGACCACATGCCCGAGCCGGTTTCGGCCGGCGTGGCGGCTTTGTCGGGCGATTTCTCTCCGGACAACAGCGTCAACTCGGCCAGGTTTTCCGGCCGCTGCCTGGAGAACCAGCCGGTCGCGTGGGACCTGATGTCGTGGTCGTTCAGCCGCAAGACGCGCGGCCAGAAACCGGCGGTTCAATTGATGCAAGAGGCCGCCGTGGTGCTCGCCTTAGGGGGCGGCTACCAGGCTTATTTCAAGCAAGACCGCGACGGCGCGATCCGCCCGGCGGAAATGGACACGATGGCCGAGGTGGCCCGTTTCTGCCGCCAGCGGCAGGCGTTCTGCCACCGCTCGGTGGCCGTGCCGCAGGTTGCCCTGTTGTACTCCACTGCCGGTCATTACCGCAGTTCGCCCCGGCTGTTCCATCCGTCGGGGAGCGACGGCATCGACGTTTTGAAAAAGGCCCTCGGCCTGATGCTCGGGCGTCAGTACGCGGTCCAGATAGTCAGCGAGCACCACCTCGCCGGCGCGATGTCGCGATGGCCGCTGATTGTCGTGCCGGGCTGGGGATACCTGGAACCAGCCTTTCGCGACGAGCTTGCCGCCTACGCCAACAGCGGCGGGCGGCTGCTGCTCATCGGCTCCGGCCCGGCAAAACTGTTCCAGCGCGAGCTGGCGGCCGGCGGCGGCGACAAAAAGGCGCCGATTGTCTCGGTTACCGAGGACGGTGACAGTCTGCTCGGCGCCCTCAAGAACATGTTTCCCGATCCGCTCGTCAGAGTCTCCGGCTCGACCGACGTCGATGTCAGCCCGCGGCGGCTGGGCGGAAAACTGATGATCCACCTGGTGAACACGGCCGGGCCGCACGCCGATGCGCCCGAGGGTGGAATCACCGGGGTGCCGCCGGTCGGCCCGCTCTCGGTCTCCGTGCGGCTGGCCCAGGCGCCCAAGTCGGTGACGTGCCAGCCGGAAGGCACGCCGCTGGAGGTTTCATGGACTGCCGGCCGCGCGGCGGTCGAGTTGCCCAGGCTGGAGTTGTACTCGGTTCTCGTCGTGGAACAGTGAGCGGGATAGCGGGGCGGAGAGCGTATAATGGATGGATGCCCGCCCGGTTCAAGGATAAAGCGCAGCGGAATCGGTTCGGATCGCGGAGGATCGAATCATGCAATATCGCGGACGCGTCAAGAACGGCGTAGTGGTGCTGGATTCACCGAGGGCTCTGCCCGAAGGGGCCGAGGTACGCGTGGAGCTTGTGTCGCCGGAGAGCCAATCGCCATTGCTGGACGAGCAGGGGCAGACGTTGGGCCAGAAACTGATGAAGTACGCCGGCCGGGCGGTGGATCTGCCAGAAGATGCGGCGCTGAATCACGATCATTACCTCTATGGGGCGCCGAAGCGATGAAGCCCGTCTTCGTAGACACCCTGTACTACCTTGCTTTGACAAACCCGCGCGACCACTACGCGGCAGCGGCTGCCCGGTTTACTGCCGGATTTGCGGGCGCGTTTGTGACTACGGTTTGGGTGTTAGCAGAGGTAGCCAATTCATTGGCGAGAGGACCCAACCGGGCGCTGTTTCTTGAGTTGTATCA
>JAMOAF010001031.1 GCA_023621895.1 Planctomycetota bacterium | reverse complement strand
GCATAGTAGAAGGGGCCGGGAAGCTCGCGCCCTTCGGAAGGCCCCATCGTGGGGACAACCTTTGAGTAGACGAAGATCCGGGCCATCCCGCTCTGCTTCAGCTTGTACTCGGACTTGTGCTGGCCGACGATCTTGCCCTCCGGGCTGTATGCGGTGACGCTCGTCTTGCCGCCTTGGTGCGTCTTGACGCGACGCACCTTGCCTGCCTGGCCGGTGTCCTGGGTCAACTCCCAGGTCCCCTCGACCTGGGCGTATTCTCCCGCGGACGCTTCGGGCAGGTCCAATAGTTTCTTCGCGTCCCCCACGTCTTTCGTCGCTGGCGCCGCTTCTCCCGCGAGGGCCGTACCGGCCAGAAACCAGACTGCCGCGACCAGTGAACATGTCGTTCTCATGATGGGCACCTCCAAACGTTCGGGAAATGGGAACGGAACCACCCAATCATCCTAGCAATCACGTCCGATTAAGCCGATAACCCGATCGGGTTGCCAACCGTGGCGCGCAGCGCCCCCCGAACGGGTTGATTTCGCCAGTTCTCGCCCCGAAAACGCTATAATCGTGGCATCCGTGCGTATTTCGAAGGCGCCCTCCCGGCCGGCGCGGCCTGAGGCAGACAAGGCGAGGAGAGATATCCGTGAATATCGTGCTCATCATCCCCACGGGAATTGGATGCGAAATCGGGGGCCACGCGGGCGACGCCAACCCGGTCGCCAAGCTCATCGGGGCGTGCTGCGACAACCTGGTCCTGCACCCCAACGTGGTCAATGCATCGGATGTGAACGAAATGCCCGAGAACGGCTGGTACGTCGAGGGGAGCTGCCTGAACCGGTTTCTACGGGGTGAGACCTACTTGGAAAAGCCCCGTCCCAACAAGATTCTGATCGCCGTCAACAAGGCCGATTGGCAGTCGATTAACGCGGTTTCCGGCGCCAGGGCGACGATCGGAGCGAACGTCCAAATCGTTGAGCTCGAAAAGCCGCTGGTGATGATCGCGCGGATGAAAGATGGGCTGGCCAGCGGCGAAGTCATCAACTGGGAGCCGCTCGTGGAGCAGGTGCGACAGTACGAATTCGACGCGCTGGGGATCGCCACGCCGATCACGATCGACGAGGCCACGCTCAGGAAGTACTTTGAAGTCGGCGGCGTGAATCCGGTTGGAGGCGTCGAGGCCGTCGCCTCCAAGCTGATCGCCTCGGCGCTCAACAAGCCCGTCGCGCACGGGCCCGTCGATTACGCGATACCGGGATTCCACGAGATCGTCGACCCGAGAAAGGCCATAGAAATCGTCACGCTGAACTTCATCCACTGCCTGCTCAAGGGGCTCAACAAGGCGCCGAGGCTAAGCAACACGAAGAAGAACGGATCGCTGGGCGCCGAAGACGTCGACCTGCTGATCAGCCCGATGGGCTGCCTGGGCGAGCCGCACCAGGCGTGCCTGGCGCGGGGGATTCCGATTGTGGTCGTCAGGGAAAACAAGTCGGTGCTGCGCGACTACGAGGATGGCGACGGGCGATTCATCTTCGTGGAAAACTACCTCGAGGCGGCCGGCCTGGTGATGGCGATCAAGGCGGGCGTTCACCCATCGTCGGTTCGCAGGCCGTTGGGGCCGACAACGGTTCTTGCCAAGAAATGATCGAGGCTGTCTTCCCACCGCTTGCCGGAACGCCCGGCAGCAGCACCTTAACGCGTGCGGGCTCTCAAGAAATGCCAAACAGCGACCGCGCGTTGGCCGCCGTCCGGTCGATCAGCTCCGCCCGGCCCGCGCTGCGGAGCTCGGCGAGCCGGTCGACTGTGTGGGTAATCAACGCGGGCTCGTTGCGCGGCTGTTTCCCGCGCAAGGGGTGTGGCACCAGGTAGGGGCTGTCGGTCTCGATCAACAGCCGGTCGGCAGGCACCACCCGAGCGGCCTCGTGGAGGGCCGCGAACTTCTTGTTCCTGTAGGTGACCGCCCCCGCCAGGCTGATGTATATTCCCAACTCCAAGCACGATTCGGCAAACTGCTCGTCGCCGCTGAACGCGTGGATCACGCCCCGCAGCGGGCCTCGCCGGGCGGCCGTGTTGAGCATCGCCAGCACGTCCGCCTCCGCCTCGCGGCAATGGACGATCACCGGCAGGCCGCGCTCTTGGGCCAGCCGGAGATGGCGATCGAAATAGTCTTGCTGGACGTCGAAAGGCGTGTAGTCCCAATGGCGATCGAGCCCCGTCTCCCCCAGGGCGACGACGCGCGCGCGGCCGGCAAGCTCGACGATCCGGTCCCAATCGCCGGGATCAACGCCGGCAGCGCAGTTCGGCTGGATTCCGACCGCCGCGTAGACCAACGGGTACCGGGCGGCAATCTCCACGCACTTCGCGGAAGATGGGGCATCGACTCCAGGGCAGACGATCCCGGTCAAGCTTGCTTCCTCCGCCCGGCGGATCACCTCGTCGAGGTCCGCGGCGAACCGTTCGTCGTCGAGATGGGCATGGGTGTCGAGCATGGGCAAACTTTCCGAGGATTCAAGTCTCCGCCGCCGGTATTTTCTCATCTTAAACATGGTTGGGTGCTTTTGGGAAGAGAATCGCGAAAGCTCGAAAGGGCGAAATCGCGACGATTCGAAAGCAGCAGACCAGCGCGCGCGGCCAGGCGAAACCTACTAACT
>JAMOAF010000422.1 GCA_023621895.1 Planctomycetota bacterium | reverse complement strand
GGCACGCGCATGCCGCCTTCGTAGTGCGCGCCTTTTTTTCCGCGCAGCGGAGCGGCGCACGCCACGGCGTGCTCGTGCCCCAGCGGAGCATCGGACCCGTTGTCGCCAAGAAAGAAAACGAGCGTGTTTTCGGCCGCGCCGAGGGCGTCGAGGTGATCGAGGATGTCGCCGAGCGACTTGTCCATGCCTTCGATCAGGGTGGCGAATGCCTGGGCTTGCGCCGGCTTGCCGGAGGCCTCGTAGTTGGCGGCGAACCGCGGATCGGAGTTGAACGGCGCGTGCACCGCGTAGTGGGCGAGATAGAGGAAGAACGGCTTGCCGTCGCCCACCGCGCCGGTCAATTCCGATTTCGCCTCAAGCGTCAGCGCCTCGGTGAGAAACATCTCCGTGCCATGATACTTCTCCAGGTGCGGAACGGCGTTGGGCGCGACCTTCGGGCCGTGGCCGTAATTCTTTCTGCCGTAGTAGCTGGCGGGCGCTCCGATCGAACAGCCGGCCACGTTGACGTCGAAGCCGAGGTTCTTCGGTTCGGCGCCTTCCAGCCCGCGGGGGCCGAAATGCCCCTTGCCGACGTGGATCGTCCGGTAGCCGGAGGCTTGCAGGAGGCGCGGCAACGTCGTGTCGCCTTTCTTCAAGCCCGCCCAATTCCATTCGGGCGGGCCGCAGGGGCCGCGGTTGTCCCGATCGGGGTTGATCCAGTTGGTCGTGTGGTGCCGCGCCGCGTTCTGCCCGGTCATGATCGAGATCCGCGTGGGCGAGCAGACGCTCATCGCGCAGAAGTTGTTGAAGCGGATGCCGCCCTGCGCCAGCCGCTCCATGTTCGGCGTGCGGTAGAACTCGTTGAGCGGATACTTTTTGGGCTTGCCGCTCGGATCGGTGAGAAACGGCACGGAGGTGTCCATCACGCCCATGTCGTCGACAAGGAAAACGACGATGTTGGGCTTGGCGGGCGCCGATTCAGCGGCGGGCGCCGCCGCTGGAGCGGCCAGCAGCGCGGCCGCCAGGGCGAGAGTCGTGCGTGTCATGATTGTCCAGGCCTCCTGTTCTTATCCGACGCGGCAACAGCCACAACGGCCTCGTAGACAAATCTCACGAACTGCCGGATCGCTTCGACCGAGACCCGCTCGTCGTTGCCGTGCACCCGGTCTGACTCTTCCACGCTCACCGGTGGGCCCAACCCGTAGGCTTGCACCCCCCGTGCCCGCAACGGCGCCATGTTGGTCGCCCCGGTGAGCAGCATTGGCAGGGTCGCGGCATCAGGGAAGAGTTTTCGCTGCGCGCTTTCCAAGGCGCGAAACATCTCGGTCTCGACGCCCGAGGAGCGCGAAACGACCCGGCCGCCGCCCGGCGGCGCCAACTCGACCGCCGGATCGTCGATCAAGCGGCGCAGGGTGGCGACCATCGCGTCGATGTCTTCGCCTGGCAGAGCGCGGACGTCCAGTCGGGCTTCCGCCTGGGCGGGGATCACGTTGCTCCGGAAGCCCCCTTGGATGATCGTCGGCGAGATGGAGGTTCGCAGCATCGAATCGTAGCGGGGATGCAGCGCCCGGATTTTTTCCTGGACGGCCGCGCTCCGCGCCGGGTCTTCCAGGTTCGCATAGAGGTCCCTTTCGTCCGGCGGGCTGATCGCGGCCAACCTCTCGAAGAACATGCGGGTGGTTTCGTTGAGCCGCATCGGCATCTGCCAGGTTCCGACCTTGGCCACCGCGGCTGCCAGGTGGGTGATCGGATTATCAGCCAGCGGCACCGACCCGTGGCCGGAGGTTCCCCGCGCAACCAGGCGGATGCCGCGAGGCACTTTTTCCGCGGTCGACACGCCCACATAGTACACGCGCCCATCGCGCAACAAGATGCCACCGCCCTCGTCGAGAGCAAACTGGCAGTCGATCTTGTCCCAATGCCTGGCGACCATGAAGCCGATGCCGACGTGCGAGTCGCTCTCTTCACCGGCCTGGGCCAGGAAAATCACGTCGCGATCCAGAGTTACCCCAAGGCGGCTCAGAAGCAGAAAGACCTCGAGGTAAACGGCCACGTTGTCCTTGTTGTCCAGCGAGCCCCGGCCGTACAGGTAGCCGTCGCGGATGACGGCCCCGAACGGATCGACGCTCCACTTGTCCCGCTCCACGCCGACCACGTCCGTGTGGCCCATCAGCAGCAGGGGACGCTTCGTGCCGTTGCCTCGAAGGCGGGCAACGAGGTTGCCCCGGCCGGCGGCGAGCTCCAGAATCTCTGACTCGATGCCCTCCTTGTCAAGAATCGCCTTGATATACTCGGCGACCTTCGTCTCGTTGCCGGGCGGGTTGCTGGTGTCGATCTTGATCATGCCGGCGAGATTTCGGACGGCCTCGTCGCCGGCCTCTTCCCAATTCGGCGTCGAAGGGTTGCCGCCTGAGCCGCTCGCCGCAGCAACCATCGACAACGCACCGGCCAGCGCAAACACCAAGGCAGGGTCGAGGACACGACAAACGAAGTTCGATCTCATGGCGGGCCTTTCCGGCGAATCCTGTAACTACTTCTTCCAAAGTTCCCCGATCGCTTCGAGAGAGCGGTCGACCAGCACCTGGCCGCCCTCGGGCCCGACGCGGCTGCTCTGGATCACTGCCCCGTAGCCGCCGCCGCGCCCCGCGCGCTCGCTGGGC
>JAMOAF010001147.1 GCA_023621895.1 Planctomycetota bacterium | reverse complement strand
TCTTGCCCGAAGTGGTGCGGCTCGGAGGCGATGGGATCAGCGATTCGACGCACCTGCTCCTCCTGAGCCTTGCCATCTGGCTCCTGGCGGCCGCCTTCACCGCTCGCCGCACGGAAAGTCCGGCCGGACCGCCAGTTGCGGTCTTGGCGGCCGCGGCCGGCGTCTCGACGGGTTTGGCGGCCCTTGTTCGGGCGGAGGCCGCCGTGTTGGCGCTGGCTTGTGCGATCGTGCTCGCCGGGGGCCGATTTCACCCAACCAGCGCGTGCCACGGCCGGCGGTTTGCCACGCTGTTTGCCTACGGGCTGGGATTTGCGGCGATCGCCGGTTTCTATGCCCTGCTCGCCCGAACGCCGTTAACCGATTGGCTTCCAGCCTCTTCGGCCAGCGCCGCGACAGGCCCCGCTTTCGCGAGTGCTGCCGCGAACCCGGCCCCGCCGGAAATCAGCCTACCCGGCGGGGAGAACCTCAGTTTTGCCCCCAAGGACCCGACAATCAGCATCCGGCGGCGCGGCTGGGCGGCCGCTCCGGCGCAGGTGCTCGAACAACTGGCGAAGGCGACGGCCTATGCGCCCGGCCTCTTGGCACTTGCCGGGCTGCTGTCCCTACGCCGGCGCCCGGCGTCGGCCGCCGATCGGCTGCTCCAGATTTTCACCGTGCTGCTGCTTTGCGGCATTTTCGTTCACACCGCCCGCGAAGGCTACTTGTCGGCTCGGCACCTCTTGCCCGTGTGCGTGGCGGCGGCGGCGTGCATGGGACACGGGATCGAGGTGGCAGCCAGTGCCGTCCGGCGTGGAGCCTCCCGGTTCCTTCCCCTGGTTCCCAAGCCGGGGCTTGAAGCACACAACCAGCATCATCCGTTCGAGTCCTGCCTGGCCGCTGCCATCGTCCTGGGAATCGTTGCGATCTCTCTTGTCGACGGGACCAGGCCGGCTCATCGCACACGGCTAGGACATCGCCTGGCCGCCGGTTGGTTGGCCAGGCACGCCGCGGCCGGACAGAGCGTCGTGGACACCCAGGGCCTGACCGGGCTTTACTCCGGCCTGCCGACGATACCCTACGCGGCGTCCCGCGCCGAGTTGGGCCGTGACGGGCTGCGGTACTTCGTCGTGGAAGACCAGGAGCTCCGGCGCGCGAGCAAACGGGGCCAGACTCTGAGCCTCCTGTTGGCGACAGCCGGCCAACACGTGGCCAGGTTTTCCGCCGCGGACGCGCCTGATCGAGAGGCGGCCGGTGTGTCGATCTATCGTTGGGACGCCAGCCGATTTCGGGCGGCCGCCGCGCATGGCGCCGCCGGCGCTGCGCCCGAGATTCGATTGACCGTTCGCGCAGGTTGCCCGGCGGGGCAATTTGCCACGGCGCCAGGCGTCTTTGCAGAATGCCTGAACGACGATGGCCCACCCGCAAGGAATTGAATATGTGGCACGATACGATCCGGTTCGTCCGCTGCGTAAGGGAAACCTTCGACCTGCGGGGGCCCGTGCACGAATACGGCATGGCGACCCTCGCCGCGCCGCTGGCGGCGACGGGCAATCTATCGGCCGATGCCGAGGCCGAGGGGGCAAACGCGCAGTGCGCTGACTGGACGGAGTCGCTCGACGACTTGACGCACCTGCCGTTTGCAAGCGGCACGGCTGGAACCGTGGCCTGCTTGAATGTCCTCCAGCACGCCGCCGAGCCCGGCGCCGTGGCCGCCGAGATGATCCGCCTCCTTGCGCCGGGCGGAGTGCTCCTGGTCTGTAGCTGTACGGGAGGGCAAGCAGCAAGCGCCAACCTGCTCTGGCGCCCCGCGCCGCACGCTTTTCAGACACTTACCGCCCCGCTCGATGCCACGCTGATCGGCTGGCAGGGCCCCGAAGGAGACCCGCACGGCATCTACGCAATTGGGGCCAAGGCGCCGGTTTCCCCGGCCTTCCTCGCCAGTCTGAACCGGTTTCTGAGGCTCTTTCGCGAGTCCTTGGATCATGACCGGCGGGCCGTTTCGTGGCACGAGAGGGTCTGGGCGTGGCTTGCCCGCTGGAGCAGAAAGTCTGCAACCGCTCGCGCCAGCCGCGATTACTACCAATGGCGATTCGTCCTGCATACGCCGCTGGCCGCCGATTTTCGGCACGAGATGCTCGCGGCGTGCTTTGAGCCGAAAAAGACCGGTTTGCGGCTCGACCTGGCGGACTAAATGAGCTTGCGCGATTCGTGGAAAAAGCGGCTGTTATTCAGATAGCCGCGCGGGCTTGCCCCGCGCTTCGCTACGTACGGGTTGTGCCGCAGCGCAGCCGCGCCGCGCGGGGCAGGCCTGCGCAGCGATCGTTCTGTGGCGATACTGATTTGCCATGATGTGAATCCGTAGCGGTGTGCCTGGGGTGGTAAAAAGTCCAACGATCGGCGACCGCTCGACATCGACGGCGAAGTCAAGGGCACGACGCCGGTTTCGATCCAGACGATTTCGGGCGCCGTGCGGATCTTCTGGTGAAGAACACGGCCCCGCGCTGTTCTGGTTCCCAAGCTGAAGCTTGGGAACCAGGAGGCGGCGCCAAGCGCGGGGCAAGCCCACGCGGTTAGCATTGCGGACCAACGCGGCGGGGCGAGCGCGGGGCAAGCCCACGCGGTTAGGATTGCGAACCAACGCGACGGGGCGAGCGCGGGGCAA
>JAMOAF010000601.1 GCA_023621895.1 Planctomycetota bacterium | reverse complement strand
GGGGGCCGGCCCGGCTGAGGCCGCCGACTGGCCGACTTATCTGGCCGACTACAGCCGCAGCGGCGTAACGCAAGAAAGCCTGGCTTTTCCCTTAGGGGAGAGCTGGGCGCACCGGTCGGCGCACGCGCCGCGGCCGGCATGGCCCGATCCGGCTCGGCGCGACGTGACCAATCGACACGAAGGTCTCCGGGCGGTGATGACGTTCGATCGGGCGTTCCAAACGGTGAGTGCCGGAAGGCGGGTCTTCTTCGGCTCGTCCGCCGATGACAAGCTCTACGCGCTGGACGCGGAGACGGGCGGGATTCTGTGGACTTTTTTTAGCGGCGGGCCGGTGCGGCTGGCGCCTACGATCGCCGGCGGCCGTGTCTATTTCGGATCCGACGACGGTTGCGTGTATTGCCTGCGAGCGAACGACGGTCGGCTGATTTGGAAGCACACTCCGGCGGAAGCCCCCGCCTTTCTGCCCGGCAACGGCCGCATGATCTCCCTGTGGCCCGTTCGCACAAGCGTCGTCGTCGAGGATGGCGCCGCCTATTTCGCGGCCGGGTTGTTTCCCCAGCAGAAAGTCTACCTGGTCGCGCTCGACGCCGATAACGGCACGACGAAATGGAAACGCGAAGTGGCCGTTTCCGCCCAAGGATACCTGCTGGCCTCCGCACAGCGCCTCTACGTGCCGACAGGGCGAACCGCCCCCGCCATCTTCGCCCGCAACGATGGACAGCCGCTGGGCGAAGTGCCTAGCGCGGGGGGCGCCTATGCGCTGTTGACCGGCGACGCGGTTGTGGCCGGGCCGGGGCGCGGGCCGAAGCAACTGAATCTGGTCGATGCCCGGACGTCGGAAACGATCGCGACGTTCGACGGCCTGAGAATGGTGGTCCGTGGCCCAATCGCCTATATGCAGTCTGAGACCTCGCTTTCCGCCTTCGATCGCCTCCGCTACGCCTCGCTCGCGGCAGAACGCAAAGCCCTCGTCGCGGAACAGCAGCAGCTCAAACGCTCTCGGGAGGCGTCCGACGCAGATCGGGCGGCGACCGACGCGATCGATCGGCGATTAGACTTGTTGGGCAAGCGGTCCAGCCAGCTCGCGGAGGAATTCCCTCGCTGCAACCTCTGGAGCGCTGCTTGCAATCTGCCGTTCGCAATGATCGCGGCCGGCGATGCCCTGATTCTCGGCGGGGACGGCGAAGTTGCCGCGGTCGATTCAGCCAGCGGGGGCATCGTGTGGTCAGCGCCGGTGTCCGGAAAGGCCTATGGGTTGATCGTGGCGGACGGCCGCTTGCTGGTGAGCACGGATCAGGGATCGATCCACTGCTTCACCCCATCCGCCGAAAAGGGGCCGCGGGCAGCGCAGTCCCGTCCCACGGTCCAGTCGCATCCCGATAGCACGGAAGAGAGATGCCGCCATGCCGCCCGAATTATCTGCCAGGAGAGCGGGGCCGGGCCGGGTTATTGCCTTGTGCTCGGGTGCGAGACGGGCGGCTTGGCGCGTGAATTGGCAACGCGGACCGATTTGCAGATCATTGGCGTCGAGCGCGATCCGGCTCGAGTCGCGGCCGCAAGAGAAACGCTGGACAGCATCGGCCTCTACGGTCCGCGCGTTGTCGTCCATGAGCAAACCGGCGACGGGCTGCCCTATCCGCCGGGCTTTGCCAACCTCGTCGTCTGCGAATCGCTGCTGGAGACGGGTCAATTGCCGGCGTCCGTCGACGAAGTGGCAAAGGTGCTTCGCCCGTGCGGCGGGCTCGTTGTGCTCGTGGCCCGTGGCGATCAAGTGACGGCCGCCGAGTTGAAAGCATGGGGGGAAGGGCGGCTGCCCGATTGGCGCGTGGTCCAGCGAGAGGATTGGCTCTTCGGCGTCGGCAGGAGAGATGCCCTGCACGGCAGCGGCGAGTGGACTCATACCTACGCTGACCCTGCCAATACCTCGTGCAGCGGCGATCGCCTGGTCGGCTCACCTCCGCGCCTACAGTGGTTCGGCGAGCCCGGGCCGCGACGCATGGTCGATCGCCATATCCGCAACGTGCCGCCGCTGTACAAGGACGGGCGGCTGTTTGTACCCGGCGACCAGGTCGTATTCGCCGTGGATGCCTATAATGGCATTCCTCTTTGGAATGCCGAAGTGCCGAACTCCCGACGATTGGGCATCTTCCTGGATACGAGCAATCTCGTGGTCGACAGTCGGGCGCTATACGTTGTCGCCGGCCGAGAGTGCCGCCTGTTCGACGTGCGCACGGGTCAACCGCTGGGCAGCTACCAGGCGCCACCGGCGGCCGACGGCCACGCGACCGAATGGGGTTATCTTGCACGCGCTGCCGATCTGGTGCTCGGAAGCATTCGGCGCGAGGGGACGACCTACCGGCAAATCACCCGCGAAGCCGAGTTGGACGGAGAGCCCGTCTGGTATCCGAACATGAAGCTTGCCACGAGCGATTCGCTGTTTGCCTTGGACCACGTCAGCGGCAAGAGGCGCTGGACGTATCGATCCGGCCGCGTCATCGACACGACTCTCACGGTCGCCGGCAATCGGCTCTTCTTCCTGGAAAACGACGCCGCCACGTCCAGCACCTCGGGTCGGGTGGCCATGCGGGAAATTGTCCAAAGCGGCCAGTCTTTCCTCGTGGCCCTGGATCTCGGCACGGGAGAGG
>JAMOAF010000474.1 GCA_023621895.1 Planctomycetota bacterium | reverse complement strand
AACAAAAACGGCCAAACCAGAATAGACCAGTTTTCACCTCTCCACCTCTGACATGGAATACTCCGGGCTCGGGTGGTGCTTGACCGCCTCAACCACCGGCTCGGGGCCGAGCTTGAGCGACCAGCCGGTTTTCAAGCCGACGACGAAATAGCCCAGGACGACCGCGCCGACGGCGAAGATCGTGTCGCCGATCGCCCGCATCCAGCGGAGCGTGTCGAGCAGATCGGTCTGGAGAAACTCGGCGCTGCGTGCGTACCACATGCCGTGCTCGACGCTCGCCCAGGTTTGCATCAGGCCGACGGGCAGAACGCTCAGCAGCACCATCAGCGCCAGGCCAATGTTGATCGACCAGAAGGCCAGCGCGAGCGGGCCGGTCCGCCACGGGCGGTGGCCCGCCAACCCCCGCAGGCAGAAAAGCATCAGGCCGATGCCGAGCATCCCGTAGACCCCGAACAGGGCCGTGTGGCCGTGGACGGGCGTGGTGTTCAAGCCCTGCATGTAATACAGCGCGATCGGCGGGTTGATCAGGAAACCGAACAACCCCGCCCCCACCAGGTTCCAGAAGGCCACGGCCACGAAGAAATAGATCGGCCACTTGTAGGCCGAGACCCAGGGCCGGGCGCGCGAAAGGGTGAGGTTCTCGTAGGCCTCGAAACCGATCAGCACCAGCGGCACGACCTCCAGGGCGCTGAACACCGCGCCAAGCGCCATGACGACCGTCGGCGTGCCGGTGAAGTAAAGGTGGTGGAAGGTGCCGATGATCCCGCCGGTGAGGAAGATCGTCGTCGCAAACAGCACGGCCGCCGTGGCCGTGCGGACCCGCAAGAGGCCCATCCGCGTGAACAAGAAAGCGATCACCACGGTGGCGAAAACCTCGAAGAAGCCCTCCACCCAGAGGTGCACGACCCACCACCGCCAATACTCGGCGATCGCCAGGTTCGTCTGCCGGCCCCACATCAGGCCCGCCCCGTAGAATCCGGCAATCGCCAGCGAGGAGATCAGGAACAGCCCGAGCAGGTGCCTCTGGTGGCCCGGCTGCCGCATCGCCGGCCACATGGCCCTGGCCATCAAGCCGAGCCAGATGAACAGCCCGGCGAAGAGAAACCATTGCCAGAATCGGCCCAGGTCGACGTACTCGTAGCCCTGGTGGCCGAACCAGAAGTTCATTTCCAGGCCCATCCGCTGCCGCGTGGCGTACCAGGTGCCGAACATCGTGCCGGCAACGATCACCAACAGCGCCGCAAAGAGGATGTTGACACCGGCCCGTTGATACTTCGGCTCCACGCCCGAGACGGCCGGACCCATGAACAGCCCCGTCGCCAGCCAGGCCGTGGCGATCCAGAAGATGCCCAACTGCGTGTGCCAGGTCCGCGCCACCGAATAGGGCAGCCAATCGGCCAGGGGAATGCCGTAGAAGCCGCCGCCCTCGACGCCGTAGTGGGCCGTCACCGCGCCCAGGCCGACCTGAACAACGATCAACGCCGCAACCACCCAGAAGTATTTCAACGTGGCCTTCATCGAGGGCGTCGGCTTCAAGGCCAGCAACGGGTCCTCGTCCGGCAGGTCCGATGGCGGCTCTTCTTGACGCTTGACGACCGCGAAGTACCAGGCCAGCGCCCCGACTCCACCCAGCAGCACGACAAAACTGATCACCGACCAGACCACGAGCGAACCGGTCGGCCGATTGCCGACCAGCTCCTCTGCCGGCCAGTTGTTGGTGTAGGTGATCGTCGCGCCCGGGCGGTTGGTCGTGCAGGCCCACGAAGCCCAGAAGAAGAAGGCGTTCATCTTTTCGCGGCGATCGGCGTCGGGCACGCTGCCGGCCGGAATCGCATAGGCGTCGCGGAGCGCGGCCGCCTCCGGAGCATCGCCGAACAGCGCGTGGTAGTGGTTGCCGACGGCCGCGATCGCCTCGGCCCGCAGGGGTGAGACCCGCAGCTCGCCGGTCGCCGCGTCATACGTGTTTGTGCGGAGTTCCTCGGCGAGCCTGGCCTTCAATTCCGCCGCCGGCCCCGCGCCGAGCTGGCCAAACCGCCGCCCGTGCTCTTCTTGAGACCAGCGGTTGAGAATCCATTCGGCCTCGCGATGCAGCCAGTCGGCCGACCAGTCGGGCGCGACGTAGGCCCCGTGTCCCCAGACGCTGCCCACCTCCTGGCCGCCCATCGACTGCCAGACGTTCTGGCCGTCGCGGATGTCCTGGCCGGTGAACAGCACCCGGCCCTCGGTCGTGACGACCCGCTCGGGAACCGGCGGCGCCTGCTGGTAAATCTCGGCGCCGAAGTAGCCCAGCACCGCAAACGAAGCGATCACCACGACAAGAAAACCGGTCCATAGGCGAGCGTATTGCATGGATTCTGACTCTCTGGAAAGCGGATGGGTAACAGGTTACAGGGCTGTTGGCCGTGAGTTGGCGCCTTGGCCTGGGGAAAAAAGCGGGGCGAGCCCGCGCGGCTGACGATCTGTTGCCGTGGCATCACGGCAAGCCGGGGTTCCCAAGCCGGAGCTTGGGAACCAGGAGCGAGAGCTGGAGCTTGGGAACCAGCAGAGCTAAATCGACCTGCGTGATTCGTGGAAAAAGCGGCTGCTGTTCAGATAGCCGCGTGGGCTTGCCCCGCGTTTCGTTACGTACTGGTTGTGCCGCCGCGGGGC
>JAMOAF010000473.1 GCA_023621895.1 Planctomycetota bacterium | reverse complement strand
GCTGTGCCAGAACTGCATGCGGTGTGTCCAGGAATGCAAGAAAGGCGTGCTGTCCCGCGCACTGAACCCGCGATACCGGGCCATGGGCGATGACTATTGGACGCCTGAAACGATCCTCTCTCTGCGGAAGCAAGCGGAGGCCGGGCGGATTCCGGTTTCGGGCGCCGGCTACCGGGGACCCTTTACCGGAGCCGGCTTCGACCGGATGTGGACCGACATGTCGGAGATCGTGCGTCCCACGCGGGACGGCATCCACGGCCGGGAGTATATCAGCACCGTCATCGAACTGGGCCGCGAACTGGACCGGCTCGAGTTCGACGAGGCGGGCGGGCTCATTACCGAAATCCCGACGCTGACCGAGATCCCCATCCCAATTGTCCTGGACATGCCGCCCGCGAACATCGTCGGGCCGCGGATCCGCCAGGCGATAGCCGAGGCGGCGGCCGAACTCGAGACCTTGGCCGTGAGCGCCGGCCCGGAGTCGGGCGGTCTGCTGGCCGCCTATCGCCGGAACCTGCTGGTCCAGTTCGACCCGGCCGCGGATTCCCCCGATGTGCTCGATAACGCGCCGGTGGTGGAACTGGCTTACGCGGAAGGGGTGCGGGACCTTGCGGGCGCGCTTCAGGCGGCGCACCCGGGCCGGGTCGTGTCCGTCCGCGTGCCACTGGACGAGCACGCCGTGCCGCGGACCTCCGCGCTCACGGGCGGCGGCATAGGCATCGTCCATCTGCAAGGCACTAATGCCGCGCGCGGGTATGGGCAACGGGCCGCGGATTCCGTGGTCGATCTGATCCGGGCGGTCCATCGATCGAGGTCATGGGCGCCATGGGACTCCGGGAGGTCCGTCGGCTCCGTGGCGAGATCGGCCGGGCGATGTTCTTCGAGGACCTCGAGAGAGAGAACTTTGCGCCGCTGTTCGGATCCCGGAATACCGCGGCCGGAAAGCAGATGCGGCGCGCCGCCCGCCCGCCGGCAAGCCGTGAAGCCCGTGCGCCAGAGACGGCCGGGAGTCCGGAGCGGCTGCCTGACATCAGGCTGTGTCCGTCGCGGTTTCGCCATGCGCTGTCGAAGTACAGCGTGGTCCGGACCTCGGCGTGTGTTGCATGCGGCCGGTGCGCGCAGGTGTGTCCCAGGCAGGTCCACGTGAACGCGGGAGAACGCATGCTCGCGCCGCGGGCCCACCTGTGCCGCGGGCCGGAGATGTGCATCGCCGAAGGAACCTTTTGTGTCGCGCAATGCCCTGCCCACGCTCTCCAGGTCGGCGTCAATCCCCTGTGGAAAACGTTTGGCGACCCGCGCTGGACGCCCGACCTCCTCGTCGCGACCGCACTCGAGGCCGAAACGGGCCATGTACCCCGAGAGGGAGTCGAGTATCGAACCGGCGATTCCGGCGGCGGTTTTGACAGGATGGATTTCGTGTTCGGGGAGGGGCCTCTTGCCGGCGGCGCCGGGCCTGACGAGATTGACTTGCGTGTCCCGCTGAACCGCCGGGCGGACGGCCGGCCCGAGCTGAGCATCGGGCTGCCAATCTACGGCGGCGGAATGAGTTTTGGCTCGATAGGGTTGTCCACGCTCGTGGCGCGCGCTCGCGCCTACGCGGCATTTGACTCGTTTACGTGTACCGGCGAGGGGGGCTATCCCGACGTGCTGAGGGAATACGCCGACCACGTCATCACGCAGGTGGCCACGGGACTGTTCGGCGTGTCGGAAGAAACCATATGCCACGCGCCGGTGGTTGAGTTCAAGTATGCCCAGGGCGCGAAACCCGGCCTGGGCGGGCATCTCCTCGGCGACAAGGTGACGAAGGACGTGGCCCGCATGCGGGAGGTGATCGAAGGGGCCTCGCTTTTTTCGCCGTTTCCTTTTCACTCGGTCTATTCCGTTGAAGACCATCTGAAACACGTGGACTGGATCAAGCACGTCAATCCTCGGGCCCTGGTCTCGGTGAAAGTCTCGACCCCGAGCGACGTGGACATGGTGGCGGTGGGCAGCTACTACGCCGGAGCGCATATCATTCACCTCGATGGAAGCTACGGCGGCACGGGGGCCGCGCCCGACATCGCGAAGAAGAACATCGCCATGCCCATCGAGTACGCCATCCCGCGCGTGCATGGGTTTCTTCGGGATGAAGGGGTGCGCGGCGAGATCACGCTGGTCGCGTCCGGCGGTATCCGGACTCCGTGGGATGTGGCCAAAGCCATCGCCCTGGGAGCGGACGCAGTCGTCATCGGCACGGCAGAACTGGTGGCGCTGGAGTGCGTCCGGTGCGAACTGTGTGAAAGCGGCCGCGGTTGCCCGCGAGGGATAGCCACGACCGACCCGGAACTGACCGCCCTGTTTGACACCGACTGGGCCTCGCAGCGCTTGATCAATTTGTTCCATGCGTGGCGCCTGGAGTTGTGTGAGATACTCCGGCGCCTTGGGCTGACAAGTATCAGGGAACTGGTGGGTCGCTCGGACCTGCTCATGCACGAAGACTATCTGAAGCAATCCGACCCTTCTCTGCTGGAAGTGGCGGTAGGGAAATGAAGGACACCGTGCGGGACCGTATTATCGCGTCGCGAGCCGGGTTGCTGTCCGGCGGCGCCATGACGCCGTCGAGGAAAAGCCAGGAGGAAGGCGGCTGCGGCGTGGTCGGTCTCGCCAGCAGCGTCCCGGTCGGGGGCCGGCACATTTTCGCGCCCTCGATTCAGATGCACAATCGCGGCAATGGCAAAGGAGGCGGAATCACCGCCACCTGCCTGGACCCCGCGCAGTTGGGGGTGGACGCAGCCACCCTCCGCGACGCCTACCTGCTTCAGATCGCGCTGCTGGACCCCAAAGCGGAACGCGAGGTGGACGAGCAGCACGTCCGCTCGTGTTTCCAGGTCGCTCATAGGGAGCGAGTCGTCCCGGTGTGCGAATACGGCGACTTGGGGTTGGCCGTCAAACCGCCGGACGTCGTGCGCTACTTTGTTCGGGTCAAGGACGACGTCCTGTCCCGGTTCGCGGACGAACACCGCCTTCCGGCCGGTCCCGCGAGGGCCATTGAAGACGAGTTTGTCTACCAGAACAGTTACCGCCTGAATCAGCGCTTCTACGCCTCGTTGGGCGAGAAGCGCGCATTCGTGCTCTGTCACGCGCGCGACCTGATCCTGTTCAAGATTGTCGGGTACGCGGAGCAGGTGGTTCAGTACTACGGTCTGGAGGACGTTCGGGCCCGGGTGTGGGTTGCTCACCAGCGCTACCCGACCAAGGGCCGCGTGTGGCACCCGGGCGGCTCGCATCCCTTCATCGGCATGAATGAGGCGCTCGTACACAACGGCGATTTCGCCAACTACTTCAGCGTATGCGAATACCTTCGCCAGCACAATGTCCAGACCCAATTCCTGACCGACACCGAAGTGTCGGTCCTGTTGTTCGATCTCTGGAGTCGGGTCTACGGGTATCCGCTCGAGTATGTGATGGAGACCATGGC
>JAMOAF010000296.1 GCA_023621895.1 Planctomycetota bacterium | reverse complement strand
CCGCGACGGCGCCAACTACATCCGCCAGGAGCTGGCGATCCGCGCCCCGAGCGAGCCGCTCGAGCTCGGCGAGCTGGTCGTCCTCGAGCTTGCCGCCCCCAAGGCCGAAACGGCTGGCAGCGTGGACGGCTCGCCGGTGGTGGCCGGCAACATCTTCGCCGCCTGCGAGCATCCGATGTCGCAGAACAAGGTCCTGCCGGCCGCCGGCGGCTCGAGCCTCGTGCGCTGCGGCTACCCGTATTGCGCTGCGGTCAATCCGGGCTCAGCGGCCGTTTTCTCCGGCGTGATTGGTTTCGTGCCCGACGGCCAATTCAGACGCGGGTTCCTGCACTACCTGGAGCGGCAGCGCGCGCATGGCGCCCGGTTCTGGCAACTGCGGAGTCGCGGCACGCCCGAGGAGTTCGAGAGCTTCGTCACCGGGCAGGAGCGGATGTGGCTCGACCGGATCGCCGTGTTCGGGCGCGAGCTGGTCGAGAAGCGCGGCGTCGTCCTCGACTCGTTCGTTCACGATCACGGCTGGGACGACACGGAGCGGGTCTGGCAGTTCCATCGGGGATTTCCGCAGGGGTTGGCCAACATCCGCCGGGCGGTGGAAAAGTACGATTCTGCGGCGGGCATCTGGTTCTCGCCGTGGGGCGGTTACTCGGGCCGGGCGCGCCGCGTCGAGGCGGGCGGGCGGCAGGGCTTCGAGACGAGCAAGCTGGGCCTCTCGCTGGCCGGACCGCGCTACCGGATGCGCTTCCGCCAGGCGTGCCTGGGCATGGTCCGCGACTACGGCGTGAATTATTTCAAGTTCGACGGTTTCGCCGCGGGCAACAGCCAGCCCGGCGCCGGGGCATATCCGGGCGACGTCGAGGCGCTCTTGGACCTCTGCGGCGATCTGCGGCGGCTCAAGCCCGACGTGTTCCTCAACCCCACCACCGGCACGTGGCCGTCGCCGTTCTGGCTGCTCTGGGCCGACGCCATCTGGCGCCAGGAGAGCGACGCCGGCTTCCTCGGCAAGGGTTCGGATCGCCAGCAGTGGATCACCTACCGCGACAATGCCACGTTGCACGCCACGGTCGAGCGCGGCCCCCTTTACCCGATCAGCTCGCTGATGCTGCACGGGATCATGATCCACAAGATGGCCTTCCAGGACCCCTATAATCCGAAGAGCGCCGCCGTCAGTCGCGAGCCGGCCGACGTGCTGGATGAAATCCGCTCCTACTTTGCCACCGGCACGTGCATGCAGGAGCTGCACGTCGACCCGTCGTTGATGACCGACGCTGCCTGGGACGCCCTCGCCGAGGCGGCCCGGTGGTCGCGAGCCAATGCCGACGTGCTGGCCGACACGCACTGGATCGGCGGCGATCCGGCGAAGGCGCAAGTCTACGGCTGGGCGGCGTGGGCCGAGCGGAAAGGCATCCTCTCGCTCCGCAACCCGTCCGACCAGCCGGCAACCATCTCGATCGACATCGCCGAAGCCTTTGAGTTGCCCAGCGGCGCTGCGCTGGTCTATTCGTGCCGCAGCCCCTGGAAGGAAGATGCCGCCGCGGCCCCTCTAAAAGTGGCTGCCGGCGAGCGCCACGTGTTCAACCTCGAGCCATTCGAAGTCCTGACGCTGGACGCGACCCCGGCGCGCTGACCGACGGGCGACCAGAGTTTTCACCTCGCGCCGCAAAAGACAAACGCCGCGGGTTTCAAAAGGTCGACGGCCACAGCCGCCCGCACCCGCCCCCATCCGGCTCGTCCGGATGGAGCGCAAGGTTGACAGCTACGGCCGCTCGGCCACTAGCTTGCACCCACTTGTCAAACCCCAAGCGCCGTGCCCGCTCGCCCCGATCCGACTCGTCCGGATGGTGCGCAAGGTTGACGGCTACAGCCGCTCGGCCACTAGCTTCCGCTCACTCGGCAAACCCCAAGCGCCGTGCCCGCTCGCCCCGATCCGGCTCGTCCGGATGGAGCGCAAGGTTGACAGCTACGGCCGCTCGCACGCGCCCCGATCCGCGCGTGCCGGCGGTCTGGGCCGCTACCCAACTTTTTGCGACAAAACATCGTGCGTATCGTGAACATGATTCGTGTTTACTCGATTGTAATGTGGGCTATTCGGATGGTGCGATATTGCATGCTCATTGCTAACTGTTTGACATCTAACCACGCTTTCGGTATGATCCGGTGAGTCTCCCGTTTCGACGCTTCTTGAAGAGCCCCGCTCGGCGAGCGCGAGCCATGTTCCCATATGGCGGCGAGTCTGGTAGCACGTTGTCGGCAGCATCATCACGTCCACAAGAGGGGGAAGGTGATGCTGGACCGCTTCTTGCGTTCTCATCACGTCTTCCCGGCGGACTCCGCCCTTGCGCTTGAAGTGCGCGCCTTGCGACAGGGCGACCCGCCCGCGGCGGCCCGCCATTTTCAAGAGGTTTGCGCCCCCGCGCCGCGGAAGGCCCATACCGGGTGCTGCACGAGCATCGATGACGAGGGCTGGGGCATCTTCTGCGCCCAGCGCGACTTCGGCGGCTTGGCCAACCATCGGGCCAGCGCCAAGCAGGCAGCGGCATCGCTCCGCGGCGGCATTTACGGCTACGAGACCTGGGCGCCGCGGGGGCGCTGGTCCGACACGTCCTCGGGCGACACGATCGGGCGGATGCCGACCGGCTCGCTGATCGCGCCGGCCGACCTGGCGGCGGCCGTTGATCTGGCGCAGGAGCTGGGCGCGCTTCGCGAGCTTCCGCTGGCGCCCTACGCGACGCGGACCGAGAGCACGGCCAACTACCGCCGGCCCAACGCGATCCACGCGGGTGGCTCCCCCTCGCTGCCGCAGAACGCGATCTTCGCCGACTGGGCCCACTGGCGCGACCACGGGCGGCTCAACGCCGACCTGGAAGAGGCGATCGACCTGTTGGCTCTGGTGCAAACGCCGCCCGCCGCAGGCGCTTGGACAGATAAGGCCCAGACGCCCGGACTGGTGGTCCTCGATCTTTACGACACGGATGGCAATCAGGACAATACGTTGACAATCGACCTGACG
>JAMOAF010001051.1 GCA_023621895.1 Planctomycetota bacterium | reverse complement strand
CCCTGCGTGGTGGTGTAGGCCGTCGCCGAGGCGATCAGCGTCATGGCCCGCCAGAAATCGTTCGATTCGTCGATGGTAACTACTCAGGTAGCCCCACTGTGGGGCGGCCTGTAAACACAGCATAGATTACCCCCCCCCGATTGCAACAGGAAAAAAGATAAAAATTGTGTTTGGGGCTGGACTCATCGGGGTATTTGCCGTATCTTGTTCGCCATGACAAGCGGGATGGTCATGCAAGGCCGAGCGATGAGCGGGGCCGACCTCGATTCGATCCGGGGCTTGCTGGACGAGCATCCGGACTGGAACCGAACGCGCCTGAGCCGCGAACTGTGCGCGCGATGGAACTGGCAGAACGCGCAAGGCCGCCCCAAGGACATGGCGGCGCGCACGTTGCTGTTGAAACTGGAACGTGCCGGACATCTCCAACTGCCCGCGCGGCGCGGTCCCTCGCCCAACGGGCGGCGCAATCGGCTCATGCCCGTGGTGGAGCATGCAACCGATCCCATCCGCGGCGCGTTGCGCGAACTGCGCCCGTTGTCCGTGAGCGTCGTCGCGGCCGGCTCGGAAGACCTGCGGCTGTTCAACAGCCTGCTCGCCCAGTACCACTACCTCGGCCACCGCAACACGGTGGGCGAGAACCTCCGGTATCTGGTTCGCGACCGACACGGCCGCCCGGTGGCCTGCGCGCTGTTCGGCTCGGCGGCGTGGAAGTGCGCGGACCGCGACGCCTTTGTCGGCTGGGATCGCGCCACCCGCGAACACAACCTGCAACGGCTGACCAACAACACCCGCTTTCTCGTGTTGCCCTGGGTGGCGGTGCCGCACCTCGCGAGTCATGTGCTGGGCCTGCTCGCCCGACGCATTCGCGCGGACTGGCAGGCCAAGTACGGGCATCCCGTCCAGGCGCTGGAGACCTTCGTGGATCGTTCGCGATTCAAGGGCACCTGCTATCGGGCGGCCAACTGGGTGCGATTGGGCGAGACCCGGGGGCGTACCCGCAACGACCGCGCCCACCGCCTCCGCGCCGCGGTCAAGGACGTGTATCTCTATCCGCTCGTCGAGCACGTTCGACGGGAGTTGTGCGCATGATCGGCTACGAACAGGCATTGGCGGTCTGCCGGACCGATCCCGAAGCGGCGGCGCGCATGCTCAGCGAGTTATCGCGCGAACTGGATTTGCTGAGGACGGAAGTCGCCGTGTTGAGAACCGAAAACGCCACCCTGCGAGCCGAGTGCCAGGCGCTACGCACGGAAGTCCAGACCCTCAAGGAACAACTCGCCAAGGACTCCCACAACAGCAGCAAACCGCCTTCCTCCGACGGCCTCGCCAAGCCCAAGCCGAAGAGTCTGCGTCCGAAGAGCGAACGGCCCACCGGCGGCCAGCCGGGTCATCCGGGCTACACGTTGCGCCTGGTCGAGAAGCCCGACCGCACGGTGCGCCATGCGGTCGAGCGGTGTGCGGCCTGCGGCCGGAATCTGGTCCGGCAGGCGCCCGACCGTGTCGAACGCCGCCAGGTCTTCGACTTGCCCGAGCCGACGCTGGAGGTCACCGAACACCAGGGGGAAGTCAAGACGTGCGCCTGCGGATGCGTCACCCGCGCCGCCTTTCCGCCCGAGGCCGCCGCGCCCGTGCAGTACGGGCCGCGCGTCAAAAGCGTGGCCGTGTATCTGGGCGATTATCAACTCTTGCCCTTCGACCGGCTCGCCGAGATCATGCGCGACCTCTTCGCCTGCGAAAGCTTCAGCGAGGGCACCCTGGCCAACTTCAAAGCCGACTGCTCCCGGCGGCTCGAACCGGTCGAGGCCGCCATCCGCGCCCTGGCCACCGCCGCCCCCGTGGCCGGCTTCGACGAGACCGGCGTGCGCGCCACCGGATCCCTGCACTGGTTGCACACTGTCTCGACGCGGTTGCTGACCTGGTACTACGCGCACCAGCGCCGCGGCCGCGTCGCCATGGACGCCGCCGGCATCCTGGCGGACTTCCGGGGCCGGGCGGTCCACGACTTCTGGAAGTCGTACTTCGACTACGACTGCGACCATTCCCTGTGCAACGGCCATCTGCTACGCGAATTGATCTTCCTGTGGGAAGAACAGGATCAGACCTGGGCCAAACGCATGATCGACCTCCTGCTGGGCATCAAGGAGGCGGTCGCTACGGCCCGCACGGACGGCCTGACCGCTTTGCCGCCCGCCGACCAGGTGCGGTTCATCAAGGACTACGAGCGGATCGTCCACGCCGGCTACGCGATCAATCCGGTCGGTGCGGCAAACGGTCCGAAACGCCGGGGCCGCCGCAAGCAGAGCAAGGCCCGCAACCTGCTCGACCGCTTCCGCGACTATCCCGACGAAATCCTCGCCTTCATGCGCGACTTCGCCGTGCCCTTCGACAACAACCAGTCCGAACGCGATCTGCGGATGATGAAGCTGCGCCAGAAAATCTCCGGCACCTTCCGCAGCTTCCAAGCCCTCGTGAACTTCTGTCGCATCCGCGGCTACGTCTCCACCGCCCGAAAGAACGGCCTCAATGCGCTCGATGCCCTCCAGCGCGCGTTCCTCGGCAATCCCTTCGTGCCCGAAGGCAACACCTCCTGATCCGCGCTCACGCGCCAGACCCGATTCTGCCCCCAACTTCCCTCAGGTTGCCGCCCGCCTT
>JAMOAF010000006.1 GCA_023621895.1 Planctomycetota bacterium | reverse complement strand
CCCTGAACCCTGAACCCTGAACCCTGAACCCTGAACCCTGAACCCTGAACCCTGAACCCTGAACCCTGAACCCTGAACCCTGAACCCTGAACCCTGAACCCTGAACCCTGTAACTTATCCCGCCCCCGGGAACGAACCATGTCGATTATTGTGCAGAAATTTGGCGGCACGAGCGTTGCCGATAGCCAGAAGATACTCTCCGCGGCCCGCAGGGCGATCCGCGCCAAGAACGAGGGCCACCAGGTAGTGATGGTCGTTAGCGCCATGGGCCAGAACACCGATGTGTTGGTCGAGTTGGCCAGCCAGATCAGCGATGAGCCGCCGGCGCGGGAGATGGACATGCTGCTTTCCACCGGAGAGCAAGTGACCGTGGCGCTGATGGCGATGGCGATCGACTCGCTCGGCCACGAGGCGATCAGCATGACCGGCGGGCAGGTTGGGATTCGCACCGACAGCACCCACACGAAGGCGAGAATCCACTCGATCGCCACGGACCGGTTGCGCGCCGCCCTCGACTCCGGGAAGGTCGTGATCGCGGCCGGGTTCCAGGGCGTGGATGAATCGTCGAACATCACGACGCTCGGGCGCGGCGGGAGCGACACGACCGCCGTGGCCCTCGCCGCGGCCCTCCGCGCCGATGCCTGCGAGATTTACACCGACGTGGACGGTGTCTACACGACCGATCCGCGGCTTGTCCCCGAGGCGCGCCGCGTGAGCCGGATCAGCTACGACGAGATGCTGGAACTCGCCAGCCTCGGTGCGGGGGTGATGCACAACCGGGCGATCGAGTTCGCCAAGCGGTTCGGGGTGCCGGTTCACGTCCGCAGCAGCTTCAGCGACCAGCCCGGCACGATGATCACCTCGCTGCCCGAGTCCAAGGGCCGGCCGGTGGCCGGCGCGGCGCTGGTCAAAGATGAGGCCTGGGTCACGGTGCAAGGGGTTCCGGATCGGCCGGGGGCGGCCTCGACGATCTTCTCGCAGATCGCGGGCCGCAGGATCGCCATGGACATGATCGTCCAGAACGTGGCCGATGAGGGTTACGCCGACATCTCCTTCAGCGTGGTCCGCGAAGACCTGGCGAAGACGCTCAAGGCGGTCGAGGAGGCGTGCAAGGAACTCGGGGCGGGCACGTACACCTGCGACGACAGCGTGTCGAAAATCTCGGTGGTTGGGCTGGGCATGGCGACGCAGACCGGCGTGGCGGAGAGGATGTTCCGCGGATTGGCCGAGAAGGGAATCAACATCCTGATGATCACCACCAGCGAGATCAAGATCTCGGTCCTCGTCGCCCGCGACTACGCCATCGAGGCGCTGCGGACGGTTCACGAGGTGTTTGACCTGTCGTCCGAGCCGGCTGGGATTGAAGAAGTCGCGGACCTCGGTACGCTGGCCAACGCCGAGCGGGACCGCGCCTTGGCGCGCCTCGAAGGCATGGAGGACCTGATCATCGACGAGATCGCGCTCGACGTTTCGCAGGCGCGGATCACGTTGCCCAAGGTGCCGGACACGCCGGGCCTGGCGGCCCAGGTTTTCGACGAGGTGGCCGAGAACGGCATCGTGGTCGACATGATCGTCCAGAGCATCGGCCGCGGCGGCCAGGCCAACCTGAGTTTCACCGTGGCGAAGGAGGACTTGGCGCGAACCATGGAAATTGCCCGGTCGCTGGCCGAGGGATTCCAGGGCGACCCGCCCACATCGAGCCCCGAGGTCGCCAAGTTGGCGGTTAGCGGCATCGGGATGAGGAGCCACACCTCGGTCGCCCAGCGGATGTTCCAGTCGCTCGCCGCGGCCGGAATCAACGTCGACATGATCAGTACGAGCGAAGTGCGGATGAACGTCGCCGTCGATGGCCGCCACGGCCACAAGGCGCTGGAAGTCCTCCAGGGCGAATTCCGCGAATCGATGGCTTGACGCTCGCCCCCCGGGTACGACCGCGCCCCCCGCCTTAGAACACTTCACATCTGGCTATTCACGCTGGGTGTTTTAACCCGAGAAGCACGCTTCGCCTTACGCCTCGCCGATCACCTCGTTGAGCACGGACTCGTCGACGTAGATCGGCAGGTGGGGGTCGCACGTGACCGCGATCGCGATTGCGTCGGAGGGGCGAGAATCGATCTCGAGCAACTCCCCCCCCGTGCGGACGCGCAACTTGGCGTAGTACGTGTGGTCCTTCAGATCGTTGATCACCACGTCCTGGAGCTCCCCGCCGAGGCTCTCGATGATCTGGCAGATCAGGTCATGCGTGAGCGGCCGGGGCGATTCAAAGCCCTTCACGCGGCGGTGGATCATCGTCGCTTCGAAAATGCCGATGAGGATAGGAAACGTGCGGTGGCCGTTGACCTCTTTCAAATAGATCACCTGCTGATCGTTGATTTCACTGATAATGATCCGGGAGAGTTCCATCGGGACAGGCATGGCCGTATCCTCGCGCACGCGTACCAGGCGACGTCGATCCAATCAAGTCATATTATAACCGCGGCCGGCTTTCCGGGGCTAGTAGGCCGGCCCCGGCTGCAACTTCCGGGGGGGCTTGCCGCGAGGGGCGCCGGCCAGGTGGCTTCCCGGCCACAACGCGTGTAGCATGGGGTGTTGGTCCAGTCGGAGTCCGAACCCGTGAAAGGATCGTACCGTGGAACCTGGCGTCGTCATGATC
>JAMOAF010000477.1 GCA_023621895.1 Planctomycetota bacterium | reverse complement strand
CTGGAGTTCAGACGTGTGCTCTTCCGATCTCTTCTTGCGCTGCTGCTTCGGGTCCTCGAATACGTCGAGGGTGTTGTCGTAGCTCTTCGACATTTTCCCCCCGTCGATCCCCGGCACCCGGGCGGACGTTTCAAGAACATTCGCCTTGGGCAGCACGAACGTCTCGCCGAACTGATGGTTGAAACTGCCCGCCAGGTCGCGGCAGACCTCAACGTGCTGCACCTGGTCTTCTCCGACGGGCACGAGGTCCGAATCGTAGGCCAGAATGTCGGCCGCCATCAGGACCGGATAGGTGAACAGTCCGGCATCGGCGGTCAGCCCGCGAGACTTCTTGTCCTTGTACGCGTGGCATCGCTCCAGCAGACCCATCGGCGTACAGGTCATCAGCAGCCAGCAGAGTTCGGAGACTTCGGGCACGTCGGACTGGACGAAGAGGGTTGCCCGCTCCGGATTCAGCCCCAAAGCCAGAAGGTCGATCGCCGCGTCGAGGGTCCACTGGGCCAACTGGGCGCGGTCTCGCACCGTCGTCAGGGCGTGCAAGTTGGCGACGAAATAAAACGCTTCGTCCGCTTGATCCTGGAGACTGATGTACTGGCGAATCGCGCCGAAGTAGTTTCCCCAGTGAAACCGGCCGGTGGGCTGAATACCTGATAAAACGCGCATCGCGGGGTCCAGAATGTAGCTGTATCTGAGGGTTTTTGAATGACTGGTTGGTTCGTTTCATACGCGGCAGGGAGCGCGCTGCCGCCGCCGGTTCAGTTGTTGGCCGTCTCGAGCGTGCCGACAACGCCCGACACGCTCGAAGCGCCCAATTGGGCAATCGCTCCAGGCAGCTCGTCGAGAATCTCCATGGTGACCGCCGGGCGGTAAAAATTGGCCGTGCCGATCTGGACGGCGCTGGCCCCGGCGACCAAAAACTCCATGCAGTCGTCGAGCGATGCGATGCCGCCGACGCCGATGATCGGGATATCAACTGCCCGGGCGACCTGGTAGACCGCCCGCAGCGCGATCGGCTTGATCGCCGGGCCGCTCAGGCCTCCCAGGACATTTCCCAGCCGGGGCCGGCGCCGCCGCCAGTCAACGGCCATGCCAAGGCAGGTGTTGACCAGCGACACGGCATCGGCGCCCCCGCCGGCCGCGGCCTGGGCGATCGCGGTCACACTCGTCACGTTAGGCGTCAACTTGGCCAGAATCGGCAGGTCGCAAGCGCCCCGCGCGCCGCGAACGACGCGTTCGCACATCGCCGGGTCGGTCCCAAAATCGACGCCCCCCGAGACATTCGGGCAGGAGACATTCAATTCGAGCGCTGCGATCCCCGGCACCTCGCCGAGCCGCTCGGCCAGGTAGACGAAATCGTCGTGGCTTCTGCCGGCCACGCTAACGACGATGGCGCAGCCGAGACCGGCAAGATAGGGGAACTGCTTCTGAAGGAAAGTCTCCAGCCCGTCGTTGTCCAGGCCGATCGAGTTGAGCATGCCGGCGGCGGTTTCGACCGTTCGCGGCGGGCGGTTCCCCGTTCGGGGGTCGCGGGTAATGGTCTTGGGCACGATCGCGCCGAGGCGGCCAAGGTCGACCAGGCCCGCCATCTCCCGCGCATAGCCGAACGTGCCGGAGGCCACCATGACCGGATTGCACAACGACAGCCGTCCGAGTTGAACTCGCAGGTCTACGTCCAAGTGGATTCCGCCGGAGAGGGGGGCGTGGTTTCGGGGGGATCGGCGACCCGCCAGGAGCGAACCAGTCGCGGGGGCCAAACCAGCAATTTAACCTACGCGCGGCGCGTCAGCAACGCCCGATCGTTGAGCCCGCGGCCGCGGACGCCATGCGAGACGTGCCCTGGCCCGTCCTGCGAAGCAGACACCGGCGGCAAGTCTCGGCGGCCGGGCGGCAACCACAAGTCCAAGACCGAAGCGGGTGCACGAGTTACGAGCCCGTGCGATCCTTTCACCGCACCGGCGCGAAGTCGTGTCCCGCGTCGTGATTTGGCAGCCAGCGCGCTCGGCGCAGCCGGGGCGGTGACCGAACCGAGCCGGTGGCGCGTCTCCCGAGGGGCCGGCAGGGCTAAATCAGCTTGCGTGATTCCGGGAGGAATTCATGAGAGCGTGATAGCCGCGTGGGCTTGCCCCGCAGCGCGCCTGCGCTGCGGCACAACCCGTATGTAAAGAAGCGCGGGGCAAGCCCACGCGGCTATCTGAATAACAGCCGCTTTTTCCACGAATCACGCGGGTCGATTTAGATGATGCCGCCGTGAGTCCGGTACGGCGTGCAGTGATCGGGCTGATCGAGCAGCCACATCCTCTCCCACTCGTCGAGGATCAGGCGTTCGTTTTCCGACGTGTGGATCAATTCCTGGACCCGACGGGTCGGGTCGCCGGAGTACCCAGGAATGATACATCCGGTTGCGGCGCAGGTGAGAACTCCCAAAACGGCGGCCAGCAGTAACTTACGCATCTTGTAACTCCTCCGTGAACTTATCCGCGTGCGCCAAGGGGCTGGCACGTGTTTGGACTTCGGCCAACCGGTTCGGTCCGAACGAGGATGGCTTGGCGCTTCCAAGCCAGAGCGTGCGGCGCCGATTGTTTTCTTTGCGGGAAGAGCTATTTCTGGCCAGGGCGGTTCGAAAAGCGCGGCAGACTACCGAATTTGGCCCACC
>JAMOAF010001174.1 GCA_023621895.1 Planctomycetota bacterium | reverse complement strand
GTTTCGAGAGAGGGGAGACTTTGTCTATAATCCGGCCCCGAAATCTTGCCGATCGCAGGTTCGTCTTACCGAGAATGGCCAAAAGTCCCAGAATAACCGGTCTATGTTGTCTCGCCGGCGCGATCGTCGCCATCTTCATGGCGTGCGCCGGGTGCGGGACAACGAAGTTCACCGACACCAGCCGATCCGCCACCGAGCAACTGCTGATTACCGACGCCATGGATCGCGCGGTGAGCCGGCTCGATTTTCGGGCATTGGCGGGCAAGACAGCGTACATTGACACCACGGCGCTTAAAAGAATCACGGACTGGGAATACCTCGTCAGCTGCATCCGCCAGCACATGCTAGCCAACGGCTGCCTGGTAATGGATGCCAAGGAGGAGGCAGATTACATCCTCGAGGTTCGAGCCGGCGCGGTCGGCACCGATCGTCACGACCTCCTCTACGGCGTGCCATCTGTGAACGTTCCGACGGTCTTCTCGGGGTTTGGCCTTCCCTCGCAAATACCCGAAATGCCGATCATCAAGAAGACCGATCAACGCGGAGTGGTCAAGGTCTCGCTGTTCGCCTACAACCGCAACACGGGGCGGCCGGTCTGGCAGTCGGGCGCCGTGCCCGAAGAGAGCGATGCGAAAGCCGTCTGGGTGCTGGGTGCGGGACCGTTCCAGCGCGGAAAAATCTACGACGGGATGACCTTTGCGGGTCGCAAGATCGACATTCCGCTGATCGACGTTTACAGGGACGATCCCGAAAACGTCTCGGTGGCTGACGAGGCCTACTTCGTTGAGCCCAAAGCCCCGGCGGTCGAGGTAGCCGAGAAGCCGAACCCGCCAGAGCAACCGCAGGCCGCCGCAAAACCGGCTGAGCCAGCCGGCGGGCCAAGTGTCGTGACTGCCGCGCACACGGCCCCCGCCGCGCCGGCAGCAGGCCCAACGCCAGGCGAGACGGCCCCCGCCGCCAACCCACCCAAAGCCAACCCACTCGGAGAAAATCCTGCTGCCGTGCCGGCGCCGAATCCACCGGCCGAGGGGAAACAGCCCCTCCAGGAAGCTGGCCAGGCCGCGGCGGCCGGTTCGGGCGAGCTGATGCCGGAACACGCCGCCAGTGGCACACCGCTTGGACGATCAAGTCGGTTGGACATCCAGCGGCTGCTGCTCGATCCGGCAGGGCCGGTAACGGTGCCCGTGATCCCGGAATAAGCGTGCACGGTGAGCCTGATGGGACGAGACGCTCATCTTCCCGGACGATCAGGGATGGTTCCGTTCTTTCACGGGATCGAATGCGAGCGGATGATCCGACTTCGGGTCGCCGATCCGCACGGACACTCTTCCCGCGAGCAGATCGTCAAACAACCGGCCGACGAGCTTCGCGCGCCAGCCGACGGCAAGAATCGGCGGCGGTCCATGGTGGCTGTCGCCGGTCCGGTAGGCGATCAAGTCGCGGACATCGTTGGGAGTGCCGACGAGCGAGGGGGCCAGTTCGGACTGGCGAGCGACGCTTCCCAGCGCGGAGAAGAGGAACTGCCCAAGGACGGAAAGCTGGGGTTTTTGATCCACAACCGCCTTCGCCGGCCAATTGTCTTCCGGCTCCTCCAGCGCGCGAGCGATGTGCCGTGCGATCTCCGGGATAAGCTTGGCAAGATTGCGGCGGTCGAAGCCGCGGACGGCACGAATCCGCTTTTCGTCGGCCGACTGGCGTTTGGCCAATTCGATCAACAAGTCGTCGCGGAGCACGCGCCGCGGGGGACAGTCCCGGCGCTCCGCCTCGGATTCCCGCCATCTCCAGAGTTCGCGGGCGACGGCCATGCTCTTGCGATCCATGCCGGAGCTTCCAGACAGCCTCCGCCAGCGTTCATGCAGCAAGAACTGTTCCACCTCGCCCTGCCAGCGGGCCATCTCGTCGCGGAGCCACTCAAGACGGCCCAATTCAGTGAGCCGGGCGTGAAGTTTGTCGCGAATCACGCGCAGGT
This sequence comes from Planctomycetota bacterium, assembly GCA_023621895.1. GTDB lineage: Bacteria > Planctomycetota > Planctomycetia > Pirellulales > Thermoguttaceae > JAAYCB01. The sequence goes on along the minus strand of JAMOAF010001174.1, from coordinate 689 downwards.
GGCGGACGTCGTCAAGCGCGTAGTCGATTTGCCGGTGACTGAGGGGGCGGCGACGCCAATCAGTCCGCGTCTCATGCTTCTTGGGTTTGCCGCCAACGATTTGCAGAATCAGATTCCGCAACCCGACGGGATACTCAATGCCGACAAGCCCGGCGGCGATCTGCGTGTCGAAGAGATTCCTGGGCGCCTTGTTGACCGCCCGCAGGCAAAACTCCAGATCGCCGCGCCCGGCGTGAAAAATCGTCTCGTGCCGGCCCTCGGCCAGAACCCGCCAGAAGGGCGACACGTCCTTGATCGAAAGCGCGTCGATCAGCGCCAACCCGTCGCCACTGGCGACCTGAACCAGGCAGAGTTGCGGGCGATAAGAGTCTTCCGAAACGAATTCCGTGTCCACGGCGATCCACTCGGCCCTGGTGACCCGGTCACAGTAGTCGAGCAGGTCCGGCTGCGTGGAGATTGTCAAATGGGGCACGGTTGGAATCCTCGGGATAGCCAGGGAGGCCGGGTCGATCTAAGCTGAAGGTGGGGCGGCTGTCCGGTTGAGGAATCTCGCCAGTCCGCTGCACCGCTTCGATACTCTTACAGAGCGGCGGGGTCTTGGTCCGCATTAATCGAGTCAGCAAACTCGATATTCCGCAGAAAATCAAGAGCACGGCCCAAAAATCCGGACAGGGCTCAAAATCCAATGG
>JAMOAF010000598.1 GCA_023621895.1 Planctomycetota bacterium | reverse complement strand
CTTGGCCGAACATCCGCGGGTCGTTCTGCGCGCGGAGCTCCGCGGCGAGCTGCGCCCGCAGCTCCTCCTTGAGCCGCTGGAACTCGGGCTTGTCCGCCAGGTTATCCATGCAGCCGGGGTCGTTCACCACGTTGTAGAGCTCTTCTCCGGGTCGCTTGCCGAACGACCAGGACCAGTACCTTGGGGCGGCGCCGCTGCGGCGGAGGTTGAGGATTTCGGTTTTCGTGGGACTGCCGTCGCAATTCAGGTAACCCGTCTCCGGATTGCCCGCCGGCCACCGGCCGGGCTCGTAGTTTCTCAGATAGAGATGCTCTCCCTTGACGATGCCGCGGATCGGGTAGCCCCAGTCGTGGGGCCGTCCGACGTCGTGGCGTTCCTTGCCGATCAGCACGTGGTCGCGGTTGGCGCAGACGACGCCGCCGGCGGTGGAGGCAAAGATTTCTCTGAGGCTGCGCCCCGCGATCGGCTGCATGCCGGCCTTCGCACCGTCGACGCCGGCCAGGTCGAGCAGCGTGGGCGCGAAATCGATGAAGCTGACAAAGTCGTCGACCGTCCGCCCCGGACGCTGGATTCCGCCATTCCACATGATCGCCAGGGGCAGGTGGTTGGAGTACTCATATTCTTGCCCCTTGATTCGCGGGAAAGGCATGCCGTTGTCGGCCGTAACCAGGATCAGCGTGTTGTCCAACTCGCCGGTCTCTTCCAGCAGAGCGAGCATTCGGCCCAGGTGCTGATCGAAGTATTCGATTTCATAGGCGTAGTCGAGCAGGTCGTTGCGGACCGTCTCGTTGTCGGGCCAGAAGGCGAAGACCTCGCCGATTTGCGAGACGCTCTTGCCGCCCTTGGCCGCGCCCGAGCCATACTCATAACCGCGGTGCGGCTCGAACCCGCCGTACCAGAAGCAGAACGGCTGCCGCTCCGGCCGGGCTTGGAGAAAGGCCTGGAAATTCGCCGCGTAATCGCAATTGGCGATGCCGCTGGTGGGCGGTTTTGTGCGGTTGGCCTGATAAGGCCGCCCGGCCAGTTGGCGCGGCTTGCCGCCGATCGTGCCCGCGTCGCCCGGCGCCCAGCCCTTGCCGGTGAACCCGACATGGTAACCGTGCTCGGCCAGTGTCTCGGCATAGGTCTTGAACTTGGCCGGAAAGTGGGGAACGTGGTTGGCGGCCTCCTCCAACTGCCAGGAGTTGCGGCCGGTGAGGATGCAGGCCCGCGATGGGGCGCACTTGGCGTTCGGCGTGTAGCAGCGGGTGAACAGAATCCCCTCCCGCGCGACGCGATCGAAGGCCGGCGTTTTGACCCAGGAACAGCCATAGGCCCCCATGTGCGGATAGGAGGCGTCGTCGGCGATGCAGAACAGAATATTCGGCCGCTCCGCCGCCCGCGAAAGCGCCGGCGCCGCCAACAGGATCAACACCACCCCCCAGACTCGCCGCTTAATCATCAACCCGCCTCGCCCATCCATCAATCTCAGGCCAACCACCAACCACCAACCACCAACCACTCTCTCCCTCAAACAGCTCCCGGCCCTCTCGCCCCGTCGTTCACCTGGATCGCCTCACCGACCGGCAGGACAAAAATCTTGCCATCCCCGATCGTCCCTTCCGGTCCGGTCCGGGCGACGCTGCAAATCGTCTCGATCGTCCGCTCGAGGAAGTCGTCGTTGACGACGATTTCCAGCAGCACCTTGCGGAGCAGCTTGAGATGGTACTCATGCCCGCGGTAGGTCGCGCTGCGGCCCCGCTGCTGCCCGTAACCCTGCACGTCGGTCACGGTCATCCGCGTGACCTCGATCTTGTTCAGGGCTTCTTCAACGGCATCCAGCTTGGGCGGTTGAATGATGGCAAGGACGAGTTTCACACGAGAGACTCCTGGTTAAGAAGCCGGCCGCGGCCGCACGTTGCCCCCGCGGCAGGGCATCACCCGCCGGTTGACAACCTCCAGGATAGCGGCGGCGGGGCTCGATGCAACCCAGGGAGGTCCCGATCGGCGGGGCGACGCATCCTTCCCTCGTTCCGCCCTCCCCCTCGTTCCGCCCTCCCCCTCGTTCCACCCTCCCTCTCGTTCCCAAGCTCCAGCTTGGGAACGCTCGCGTCTGAAGCGCGCATACCGCCAAACGGCGCCTGGCGTGACGAAAACGGCTACGATGGTTCCCAAGCTGGAGCTTGGGAACCAGGAGAGGCATGATACGCTCCGTGGTCAGCGATTGGTGGGGCGGCGCTGACGGACCGGTTGCGCAAGCTTGTTCGGTTCCGGCCAGCGGCGGCGGCCGGTCAAACCACATTGGGCTGGTCCGCTCTGCACCACCCTACCTCGCATGTTCGGAAGCTCAGCCATTGGTGGGGCGGCGCTGACGGACCGGTTGCGCAAGCTTGTTCGGTTCCCGGCCAGCGGCGGCGGCCGGTCAAACCACATTGGGCTGGCCCGCTCTGCACCACCCTACTGGGCGTCGCGTTTCTTCAGCGGCAGCGGTTGGGCCGGGTTGTTGACAGCGTTGATCTTGACCGCGAAGCTGGTCTTGTTGGCAATGTCCTCGTCCGTCACGAGGTGGACGTCGAGCAGCCCGCCCGAGCGGTATCCCGTCCTCAGGTAATTCATCTCGTCGAGGCACAAGCTCCATCCTTCGAGCCATAGCAGCAGGTCGGCCCGTTGCCGCGGAGTCCCGCGGAAGTGGATGATGATGTCGATGTCGCTCGCCGGGCCGGCCGTGGCGTTTTGCGCGCTGCCGGCGATGTAGAAGCCCGCCACGCCGTAGCGCTCCGGATCGAGCTGGGAGGCAATGTGCTCGGCGATCCGGAACCGCCAGAGCCAGAACCGGTCGGGAACTCGCGACGCGATGTCCGGACGCGGCTCGGCAAGCTGCTCGATCGACGACGGCTCGGCAAGCAGGCCGACCGCCTCGCCCAGGTCGGCGTTCATCAGCACCTGGAGCACCTTGCCGCCGGTGGCCTCGCCGACGTCGATCACCCGAACGGCGTCGGCCAGCCGGGCGAATTCGGGAAGCGCCGTGGGAAGCAGGTTCGGCGAACCCAGCAGGAACCGCTCGTTGAAGACGGCCCCCGACTCGTCGGGAAACAGCGGCAGGTAGCAGATTCGCGATTCAACCAGGTCTTGGAAGAAGTGCGTGCCGAAGGAGACCTCGGGCATCGAGTTGCCCTTGCGCCGCGCAATCTCCACCAGCGCCGCCGTGTTGTTGATGTCCGAGTAGGTGACCCGGACGCCAAGCTGGATATCGCCCCGGCTCCCCCAGCGGCCCGGGCCCATGAGAATGAACTGCCGCTTGGGGAGCAGCTTGTTGAGACGGCTGACGGCTCGCCCCACGGCCAGGAAGTCGTCGCGCTCGGAAAGCGAGGAGTACTTCAGCGGATCGACGTAGACCAGGTACGTGATCGCCGGCAGGCAACCGCTGGATACGTACCGGTTGGCGGTAAACACGAGGTTCTCCGCCGGGATGTCCTTGGGGATCGGCGCGGGCGAACTGGCCGGCGAGCTGCTCTGCGCCCGGCACTGGAGCAGGTACAAGTCTTGCCCATCGTGGGCGAACTCGATGTCGACCGGCCTGCCGATTTCGCCCTCGAGCAGGCGGAGCAGGCCGTGAATCTGCTTGGGCAGCGTCGTTTCGTGGATCAGGCCGTCGAAGGTGAAGACCAGGTCGTCGCGCTCCAGATCGATGTTCATCCCGGCCGGTCTCCGCAAGCCGGCGCCGTCGTAAATCGAAACCATCCGGTGAACGAGCGGCAACTCGGCGCCGTGCTTGCGGACGAGGTCGAGTGCCTCGACGGTCTCGAATGTGTTGGTCTTCAGGTTGATCGCATCGATTTTCTTCGGGGCATAGTAAAGCACCTCCTCCTCGGCGACATTCACGCGCAGGCCCGGCTGCCCCGGAGCGACGAGAATCGGATAGTCGCTGCTCACGCGGTCGACCGCGCGCGTGCCCAGGCCGGGCACCATCCGGAGCAGCCCGTCCTCGCGGCGGATGCGGGGAGACCAGGGCAGCTCGTTGCTGCTGAAGGCGACGCCGGCGAAGGCGGGAAGAAAGTGGTCTCCGACCCGCGTTCCAACGACCTCCTGGATCACGATCCCCATTTCCTCGCTGAAGTCGAGCAGGCCGCGTTCCGCGCGGTACTCGATCGGATCGGGGCTGTAGGTCGACGCATAAACCTCGGCAATCGCGTCGAGCAACGCGTCGAGCCGCTCCGGCTTGCTCCCCTGATTGGCGAGGAACAGGCTCTTGTACTTGCCGGAAAAGGCCGCGCTCTGGCTGTCCTCCAAGAGGCTCGAACTGCGGACGATCAGCGGCGCGCCGGAAAGTTCGTCGAGAATCATCGACAACCCGCGGACAATCTCCGGCGGAAAGCGGCTGTTCTTGAACGTCTGCACCACGTGCGGGTATTCGCGCCGGACCTGGCCGAGGTCCCTGTACTTCTGCTCCATCACCTCGTCGAGGTTGTTGTAGCGGAGGAATGCAAGCAGCGCGTCGGTGGTGATGTACCAGCTCCGGGGAAACTTGACGTTCGCCAGCAGCGGGTCGGCAGCGCTCCATTTCCGCACGATCTGCTGCGCCAAAAACAGCCCCGCGCTCTTCCCGCCCAACTGGCCGTGGCTGTCGGAAGGGTAGACGATCCGCTCGAGAATCTCGAAAAAGCTGCGAACCTCGATCGATTCCTTGGCGACGCGGATGAAATCGAGCTGGCGCGAGAGGAATCGCCGGATCAGCGAGACGATCAGACCTTTGCGCGTCGCCGGCGAGAGGTCCGTCCCCTCGGGCGACATCTCGCGGAACCGCCGCAACGATCCGAGCACCTCGGCGATCGTCACGTTCCGGTTGCTGACGCGGGCAAGATAGCCGAGCTTGTCGTCCTGAATCCATTTGCGGAGGTGGGCCAAAATCTGCTCGCTCGTCTGCTGCGCGGCCGCAATCCGGAAGATTTCGTCGCTCAGCCGCTCGGTGATCACCAGCGGCTGGATCGGGCAGGGCTTGTTCGCCTCGCGGTCCGAACCGCATTCCAGCTCCAGGTCGGCCGGAATCAGCGCCCGCCGCAGTCGCTCGGCCTCAACGACGCCGCTCCAGCAGAGATGATTGAGCATCTTCTCCGAGATTCGGGCGAACAGGTTGCGATCCGTGTGGTGCAGCAGATTGAGCACCACGCGCCACTCCGCCGACTCGTCTTGGGGCGACTCCGCGCGCCGCTCCTGGGCCGCCTCGATCAACTCCTGGTGGCGGATGAACGCGCCGAGCCGGTCCGCGATCGTCTGGAGCAGGCGTTTTTCCTGCCGCAGGAAGGGCCCCTCGTCGGCCTCGGGCGTCCGCCTTGTATAGCAGACGCGAATCTCGCCCCCCTTCTTGCCTCCGATGAGAATCTCGGCGGCCAGCGCGTGGGATGTCTCCACGAAGCCCGGAAGCTGGTACGAGTTGGACCCGATCGTGATCCGCGCCCAGCACAAATGCGGATGCTGCCACCCGGAGGGAACCGTCTCGGCGACCTTGTGGAAGACGCCGTCGCGCGGCGCGTCGCGCTGGGCGAGAATCTCCTCGATGCGGTAGAGGCACTCGAGTTCCTTCTCCCGCTCACGGTAAAAGCCGATCAGGTCGTCCGCCGCGCTCTTCTTTTCCACCATTTTGAGGTCGGCTCCTGCACGCGCGCGCCAAAACCATGCAACATGCCGCGCAAACCTTGGCGACTAGACCCAGCCGCGATCCTTGCAGGCCTGGGCGACTCTCCCCACGGCGATCACGTACGCGCCGTCGCGCAAGCTCAGTCTCCGCGCCTTCGCACTCGAACTGACCGCGTCGAAGGCCGCGGTCATCTTGGCATCGAGCCGATTCAGAACCTCGTTCCTGTCCCAGAAGAAATTCATGTTCGATTGAACCTGCTCGAAATAGCTACAGGTCACCCCGCCCGCGTTGGCCAGCAGGTCGGGAACCAGGTAGATGCCGCGCCGCGCGATCACCTCGTCGGCCTCCGGCGTGGTCGGCCCGTTGGCGCCTTCGACGATCACCTTCACCCGATCGCTGATCCTGGCCGCGCTTGTCCCGGTGATCTGGTTCTCCAGCGCCGCGGGGATCAACAGGTCGACGTCCTGCTCCAGCCAGGCGTCGCCGGGCAGCAGTTCGTAACCGAGGGCCAAAGCCTTGTCCTTGTCGATGCCGCCGAATCGGTCGGCAATCCCGCGGAGCTGGTCCAGATCAACCCCGTCGCGCTTCACGAAGCTGTAGGCGGCCTGGTCCGCCTGGTGCCAGCAGGAGACGCATGTCACCCTGCCGGAGAGCTGCTGGTAAAGCTCGATTGCGTGCTGGGCGACGTTGCCGAATCCCTGCACGCTCGCCGTCGTCTCCGCGATCGAGATTCCAAGCTGCTTGAGCGCTTCGCGCACGGTGAAAACCAGCCCGTAGCCGGTAGCCTCCTTCCGACCCAGGGAACCTCCCATGCCGACCGGTTTGCCGGTGATGAAGCCGGGTTGCCGCTCGCCGCGGAGCGTCTCGAACTCGTCGAGCATCCAGAGCATGTGCTGGCCGGTGGTCATCACGTCGGGCGCCGGCACGTCCTGGAAAGGTCCCATGGAGTTGGAAAGCTGGCGGACCCAACCGCGGCAAATCTGTTCCTGCTCGCGCATGCTCAGATGGTGCGGATCGCAGATCACGCCGCCCTTGCCGCCGCCGAGCGGAATGTCAACCACCGCCGTCTTCCAGGTCATCCACATCGCCAGCGCCCGAACCGTGTCGATCGTCTCCATCGGGTGAAACCGGATGCCACCCTTGGCGGGCCCGCGCGCGTCGTTGTGCTGCACGCGGAACCCGCGGAACACCCGCGACCTGCCGTCATCCATCTTCACCGGAATGCTCACGTGGTACTCGCGCAGGTTGCAGCGGAGGAGGTCCTTCGTCCCGTCGTCGAGCCCGAGAATCGCCGCAATCCGATCAAACTGGGCTTGTGCGACCTCGAAGGGATTATAGGACTTGTCCACCACCCGTCACCAACCTTTCTACACCAACAGGAAATACCGCGATGACTGAAATCCGCCCTGCCAGGCAAGGGAAAGAACAACGGCCTGCCAGGCCCGTTTGCCCCAATCGGCAGATATCAAGGGCAACGCCTTGATTCATTCTTGAGAATGGCGACCGGCGGGGAAGTCGTCAAGGAGGACATGGAGCGAAACCCATCGGAGGGTACCCGTACGGGCTAAGGCGGCATAGCACTGCGGAGTGATGTCGTGCGTGCACGCAAAGAACGAAGGTGGCAGAAGCGATTCGAAAGTGGGGAGGTGAAAACTGGTCTATTCCGGTCTTGCCGTTTTTGTTCCATGGTTGCCTTCTGGTGACACTGAAAACAGCGAGGGCTGGTGGTGGCTAAGGTTTTCACCTCGCCAAGGTCGACTCGCTTTTTTCGTCCCGTCCCGAAGGGACACCCCTAAGCCAGCCCAGGGTGGAGCACCGCGAGTGAAACGAGCCGGTGCGCAACCCTGGGTCGGGAGCCGCAAAAAACGCGGCCAGCCCCAACGGGGCGGTCCTAAAGAAGTGGATGACCGCGCTGGTCAATCCCAGGCGCAACGTTGGTCAAGTGCGATCCCATGCCTTTGGCGGATCGCCCGAAACTCGTCCTGGAACGAAATCCGCTTGTGGTGCTCCTCCTGATTGGCGATTGTAGAGTCGAACCTGCTCGGCATTCGATTGACTTACGGAAGAGATCCCAGAACCGGCCTACCATTGGAAATCACTCCGCCGAGGCGGTCGTTTCTTGATCCATTTGGACGTTGGCCAACGATTGAGGCATGCTTTTGGCCTCTTTGCTAGGGCCGCCCCGTTGGGGCTGGCAGGGTCTGAGGCGGCTTCTGACCCAGGGCTGCGGACGGCTCGTTATACTCGCCGACATCCGCCCTGGGCTGGCTTAGGGGTGTCCCTTCAGGACGGGCCGCAAAAGAAGCAGCGTCGGGAGTCTTTGTTTTCAACGGCGTCCTGTCGTGGCGTGCTGGAAACAGAGACTCGCGACCGTTTATTCGTCGTCTATTCGTCTGACTCGGAACAAAAGCCGAAAACAGCAGGGGCTGGTGACGGCTAAGGTTTTCACCTCGCCAATTCCAAAGCCGTTTGTCCAGACTGCGCTGTGCGACGGTGGACTTCGATGTTCGACCACCGCCGTCTAAAGCACGCAGCGACCGTCCTTCCGGTTCATTCCGCTCGACGCGGAGGGCACGGCCTGGCGCCAGGAGCCGCTCAACGAGATCGCGCGCCAGCCATCGCGTGCCGCAGGTCGTCGGAATCCCAGCCCTCGGGCGCCGTTCGGCAGGGCACGCGTCATGGTCGCGCTGATCGTCGGCCGAACCTGGCCCGCCGGTCATGTCCTCGGGCTACGGCTCGGGCGGGGCAACCGGCTTGCCCTCCGGATTGTAGCCGCCCCAGGCCTTCGCCAGGCGGAGGAAGTTGCCCATGATCTTCCTCGAGTTCTCGGGCGTGCCGGCCATTTCAAGGTGGAACTGCGCGGCATAGATGTAGCGGTCCGCCACACGAAGGCATTGGTTCTCGGTCAGCGCGCCGGGGCCTCTGGTTGCCACGCGCACCCAGCCGTCGGGCACGTAGGCCACCTGCCCCACGTGGCTCTCCATGACCTCGAACACGTCGGGCAGTCCCTGAAACACGGGATCCCGGGCGACACGCCGCACGTTGAATTTTCCCCGCTCCCAGATGTTCTTGCTGTAATCCCCGCACTTCGCCGGGCCGCTGTGGCCGATATGCGAGTAGACCGGCAATTTCGGGGCCTGGGGGTCGCGGCAACGCGGGCAGTCCCAAGGCTTGTCAACGCCGGTCTCATGGAGGATCGCCAACGCCTGCCCACCGCCGCAGGCCGCCCAGATCGGCAGGTTGCGGTGCTGGAACACCTCCTGGATGCCGCGCCACGGCTCGTGAGGCTGTTGGCACCATTCCAATGTGTTCCCGCTCAGCAGGGCGCAGAGCGGATACGGCTCGGCCGCCACGAACGACTCGTCGACATCGCCCAGCCAGACGTGCTGCAAACACACGTTTTCCCAACCCGGACATTCGCGCACCAACCGCTCGAAGCCCGCGGCGAAACTGGGCAGGCTGCGATCCTGCGTCGCCGTGTTCACGGCGATGATCCAGTCGCCAAACTCGATTCTCGCCGACGGGTCAGCGTAGACTTCCACTTCCCGCAGGACCGGGGCCTCGCCGAGGCTGGCGTCGATCACCAGCCGCAGGTAGGACGCCCGGCAGGCCGCGGCCAGACGGTGCAGGCGGTACAGCCGGCGCTCCTGGCGGACCTCGGTCTCGGACAGATCCTGCCAATGCTGACCATCCAGGCTCGCTTGCCAACGATAGCGGCTCGGCGCGCCGGACAGAATGCTCGGCTGATCGCCGTGCACTTGGAGAATTGCACCCACCGGGCGCGGCTCACTGAAGCGGAGCTGCCACCACCATGTCTTCTCCCCGCTGGCGCCTTTCCAGAACGCCCCCGGCTGGAGCGCAAACCGATTGCCGTCGATCGCGCCGGAGGCCGGCGAGCCGGAAGCAGTCGTGGATGCGGATGCCGCACAATCCCGCGGCATCACAGGCGCCTCGCCGGCCGCGCACGCGACGCAAGCCAGTCCCACAATGAGTACGGCTGCTGCCCGGCGGGCCTTGTTGATTCCCAAAGTCGATGCGCTGGAGAACCTGCTCATCCTTCAGCCCCTGTCAATAGGTGTTCACCCCACTATACCGCTTCTTCGCGTTCACGAAAAGAAACGATCACCAAAGCCCGGAAACGACGAAAATTCCATCCCCTGCGGCTGGCGCGTCCGGCGACTTCGACCTGGCCGCGCAGAATTGTCCTCGGTAGCCGCATTGGCCGCAATGCGTTCCGGACGCCGCCGCGCCGGGCTGCCGCCGGCTACGTTCCCGGCTGGGAGTAAAATCCGGGCGGCGTTTGCCGGAGCACCTCGTCGATGATCTGCTGCTCCAAGCCGCTCTTGAGCGTGGCCGGCAGGGCGAAGTAGGGAATCTCGGCGCCGCCTCCATACCCGCCTTCGCGCACCAGGCGCTCGGAAGGGATGTAGCAGCCGAAATCATTGCTGTACGCGTTCACCCAAATCCGGCGACTGTCCAGTTCGCGTTTCAACCGCAGCGAATAGTCAACGCAGACCTCGCCGGCCAAAAAGACCATTTGCAGGCTGTCGCCAAACGTGAAACTCTGGACCGGATAGTCGATCACCCGCTGCAAACTCTCGCCCCGGTCAAGCCGGGCCAGTTGCGTCTGCGCGTTGTAGCCGGCAGGCCCGCCTTGCTTCACCTTCGCTTCCAACTGCTCGCGCGTGGGAGGATCGTCGAGAGCCAGCCCGATGCGGCCCAGCCGGGCGACCAACGGCCCGGTAACCGGCCGCAGCGGGCCTTCCAGCAGCCGGGCCGCTTCGTCCGCCATCTGCGCCCCCTGCAACGACGCGATGTCGACGCGGTCTCGCATCACTCCAGACGAAGGGTTGGAGTCGGACCCCGCGCCGACGGAGACCAGCGCGATCGACCCGGGAAACCGGCGCTCGATCGCCTCCTGGGCAAAACCGGCCCAGTCGCCGCTGATCTTGTTGTTCGACAGCGTCACGCAGTGGCAGGCATAGCTCGCGTAAATCGCTTTGATCTTCCCGTCGGCCGCGCGCACCGCAAGCACCGGCAGGTCATGATCCACCGGCCCGCCCGGCGTGCGGCGGTTCTTGGCCAGGTCCCATCCGCCGACCGCCCACTCCAGCCGCGCCGGCCGGCGGTCTTGCACGGCCTGGCTCGCGACCTGTTCCAGCCAGTCGGCCAGTTGCTTCGTATAGCGGTCAATATGCTCTTGATGAGCCGGTGGGATCGGCGTGCTGAAGATATTGTCGGAAGCTCCGTTCACCTTCGGCGTCGTATGCGAATGGGTGAAGGTCAGCGCCACGTGCGACCGCGGGATTCCCAGCTTCTTCTCCAGCCGTGCGGCCACCTCGTCGACCATCGGCATCCGCACGCCCAGACTGTCGATCGCCAGGAGGACGAGCGGAGGGTTGCCGCCCGCACTGATCGCCAACGCCTTGGCCCAGATGCGTTGCGTGACTCCCTCCGACTCCTCGCGGCGACCGCCGAAGCCGTTCAAGCGAATCGGGTAGTCCGGCGTGATGTCCAGCCTGGCCACGCCGACCTGGTAGCCATCCGGCGGCGTGGATTCCGCTGCTTGCGCCGAGCCCGCTGCGCAGGCCAGGAGCAGGACAAAAAGCGGCCCCGAGAAGCGTGCTGCAAACATGGCGTTCTCTCCTTCCGGGTGTGCAAGGAAACTGCGTTTTGTATTGACGCGGGGCGGCGCCCGCAACCCTATAGTTTAACCGCCGCTGCGCGGGGAGCGAGTCCTGGTTCAGACCGGCCTGCTCACGAACGCGGCTGCCCCAGACATTCGTGGCTCGAAGCCGGCCTGGCGTTCGGATTCGGCAAGGCTGCATAGCCCCTTGGAGTGGCGTTCCGTGTATACGCGAAGAATATGGCGGCAGCGTTTCTGAAGCCGTTTGCCCAATCCGCGATCTGCGGCGCTCAGTTCTCAGTGCTCAACGCCTCCGCCGCAGTGTCTGGGATGGCAGGCTTTCTTCCGGGGGCGGGCCGCTTTGCGGCCTTTCAGGCCCAATCCGGTTTTTCTCCATTGCCCCTGACTTGACAGCCGCGCTGCGGAGGGTTTAGGGTTGTGAACATGCGTCCAGAGTGTTAACACGTTCCCTTTTCGCTATCTAAATGAGCTTGCGTGATTGTAGGGAGGAATTCATGAGAGCTTGATCGCCGCGTGGGCTTGCCTCGCGGCGCGCCTGCGCTGCGGCACAACCCGTACGCAACGAAGCGCGGGGCAAGGCGCACGCGGCTATCTGAATAACAGCCGCTTTTTCCACGAATCACGCAGGTCGATTTAGACGCCCGAGGTGCCCCATGCGGACAAATCCCGTCTCGCTCCCACAGGCTCAGGAATCGCTGCGAAAGGTCTTCGGCTTCGAAGAGTTCCTTACCGGGCAGCAGGCGGTCGTCGAACGGCTGCTGGCCGGGCGGTCGACGCTGGCCATTTTTCCCACCGGCGGAGGCAAGAGCCTCTGCTACCAGCTCCCCTCCCTGCTGCTCGAGGGGCTGACGCTTGTGATCTCGCCGCTGATCGCGCTGATGAAGGACCAGCTCGATTTTCTTCAGTCGCGGGGCCTACCCGCCGCCCGGCTCGACTCCAGCCTCGATCGCGAGCAGACGCTGAGCGTCTACGAGGACCTCGCCGCCGGCCGGATCCGGCTGCTCTATATCTCGCCCGAGCGGCTCAACAACGAACGGTTCCTGCAATCGCTGCGGCGGTGGAAAGTTGCGCTGTTGGCGGTGGACGAGGCCCACTGCATCAGCCAGTGGGGGCATAACTTTCGTCCGGACTACCTGAAAATCGCCGCGTTGGCCAAAGACCTGGGCATCGGCCGCGTCTTGGCACTGACCGCCACGGCCACGCCGCCGGTGGCCCGCGACGTGGCCGCCGCCTTCGGCATCGCGCCGGACGACGTGGTCAACACGGGTTTCTACCGCCCGAATCTCAAACTGGCCGTCACCGCCTGCTCGCCCCCGCAGCGAGACGCCCTGCTGCTCGCCAGGCTCAAGGCCCGAGCGCCCGGCCCGGCGATCGTCTACGTCACCCTGCAAAAAACCTCCGAAGAGCTCGCCGAGCTGCTCCGCGCGCAGGGCTACCAGGCTCGCGCGTACCATGCCGGCATGGAAGCGGCCGACCGCGAGGCCGTGCAAGACGCCTTCATGGCCTCCGACCGGATGATCGTGGCCGCCACGATCGCCTTCGGCATGGGCATCGACAAGCGCGACATCCGCTATGTCTACCACTACCACCTGCCCAAGAGCCTGGAAAGCTACTCTCAGGAGGTCGGACG
>JAMOAF010000954.1 GCA_023621895.1 Planctomycetota bacterium | reverse complement strand
CAGGTCGACCATGCCGGCGGCATCGATCTTCTTGCCGTCCATCGTGTAGGTTTTCGATTCCTTGTCATAAAGCTCGGACGCGGCGACGTCGAGGGCCACGTAGACCTGCTTGCCAAACTCGTAGCCGGCCTTGGCGACGGCCTCGCCGATCAGTTCGAGGGCCTCGGCGTTGCTCTTCAGGTCCGGGGCGAATCCGCCTTCATCGCCGACGTTCGTGGCGAGCTTCTTGCCCTGGAGCACTTTTTTCAGGTTGTGGAAAATCTCGCAGCCGCAGCGGATCGCCTCGCTGAAGCTCTCGAAGCCCAAGGGCATGATCATGAATTCCTGAACGTCGACCGCGTTGTCGGCGTGCTGGCCGCCGTTGAGGATGTTCATCATCGGCGCCGGCAGGAGCCTCGCCGAAGTCCCGCCCAGGTAGCGGTAGAGGGGCAGACCGCAGTAGTCGGCCGCCGCATGGGCCGTGGCCATCGAGACGCCCAGGATCGCGTTGGCGCCGAGATTCTTCTTGTTGTCCGTGCCATCCAGCTCGATCATCCGCTGGTCGATGGCAATCTGGTCTCGGGCGTCCATCCCGCAGAGCTCGTCGGCCAGCCGTTCGTTGACATTGGCAACCGCCTGGAGCACCCCTTTGCCGAGGTATTTCTCCTTGTCGCCGTCGCGGAGCTCCCACGCCTCATGGACGCCAGTGCTGGCGCCGCTGGGAACAGCCGCTCGACCGAACGAACCGTCGGCAAGTTGAATGTCGACCTCGACAGTGGGATTGCCGCGGCTGTCGAGAATCTGCCGTGCAGTGATGTCAACAATGGTTGAGCTCATGGTCTTTCTTCCTGAAAATGGGGGGGTAGACGATGGTTCTGGAGTGTCACTTTAGGTTGCGAGCGCACGGGTGCGCAAGTGAAGCGATCGAGCACCGGCGAATCAACCCACCGGCTCCAAGGCATTGCAAGAACCGCCCATTCTGCCCGATTCGGCTGCGATTGGCTAGCGGGGTGCGAGCGGGGCTGGTATTTTGGAGTACTTCTTCGTGGTCCAGTCCGGCTGCCGTGATTGCCGGCGGGGGCCGCCCCGGTCTTCTGGGCGGCGTTTGCCGCTGGATGACAAATAAGAGACGATCTTGTTGCGAACAATCGGGCCGCCCCGCGCGCTGGTCGCCTTTTGGAGGAGATGCCGAGATGTTTTCCGGGATTGTGGAGGCTTTGGGACGCATCGCCGAGCTCCGGCCGGAGCCGCCGGGCTGCACCCTGGTGGTCGAAGAGCCGAAGATCGCGGCGGCCACGAAGGTGGCCGACAGCATTTGCGTGAACGGGTGCTGCCTGACCGTGGTCGAGGCGGACGCGCGGACGATGGCCTTCCAGGCCGGCCCGGAAACGCTCTCGCGAACGAACCTGGGGATGCTGAAACCCGGCAGCCCCGTGAACCTCGAAAGGGCGCTGGCCGTGGGCGACCGCTTGGGCGGCCATTTCGTCAGCGGCCATATCGACGGGACGGGCAAACTGATCGAGCGGATCGACCACGGCGATTGGTCGGACCTCTGGTTCAGCGTCCCCCGCGAGTTGGCCCGACAGATGGCGTCGAAGGGCTCGATTGCCGTCGACGGAGTGAGCCTGACGATCGTCGGTTGCGAGCCCGACCGGTTCAGCGTGGCCCTGATCCCTTACACGCTCGCGGTCACCACGCTTGGACCGATGCAGGCGGGCGACAAGGTCAACCTGGAGACCGATATCCTGGCCAAGTACGTCCAGCGGCTCGCCGAAGCGCAGAACTGGTAACTCGGCAGAAACGGCAAGGTTCAAGGTTCAAGGTTCAAATTCGAGAATCCGGTGTTCCAACATCAGGTGCCGAGCCTTGTTCTCTTTTGGCCATTGGAAATTGGACCTTGAACTTTGAATCTTCTCTGGTTCCCAAGCTCCAGCTTGGGAACCTCACTGTCACCAAGATCACCCATTCCCACTGACCGACCATGCCCGACGAAACCACGGGAAATCGACCCGGCCAGCCAGCGGGGGACCCGGACCCGTCGGGCGGCGATTTCGCTGAACCGGCCGCCGGTTCCAACAGGCAAACGCAGTCGTTTCTTCGCGGGCGTTTCGCCGAGATCGGCGTCCGTCCGCGCTCCAAGCTGGGGCAGAATTTTCTCATCGACCTGAACCTCCAGCATTTCCTCGCCGAGGCGGCTCGCCTCGGGCCCGACGACGTTGTGCTCGAGGTCGGCACGGGGACCGGATCGCTGACCGCCCTGATGGCGGCCCGGGTGGCGGCCGTGGTCACGGTCGAAATCGATGCGAACCTCTATCGGCTTGCCTCCGAGGAGCTCGACCGGCTGGACAATGTGCGGATGCTGCGTTGCGACGTGCTGAAGAGCAAGAACCGGCTCGCGCCGGAGGTTTTGCAGCGGGTGGATGAGCAGCTCGGCGCGGCGCCGGGGCGCCGATTCAAGCTGGCGGCCAACCTGCCCTACCAGGTAGCGACGCCGCTGATCTCCAACCTGCTGGCACTCGACCGCCCCCCGGAGTTGATGACCGTGACGATCCAGAAGGAATTGGCCGACCGGATCGTCGCGCGGCCGAGGACGAAGGACTACGGCGCTTTGAGCATTTGGGTCCAGAGCCAGTGCCGGGCGGAGATTCTCAAGGTCATGCCCCCCTCGGTCTTCTGGCCTCGCCCCAAGGTCAATTCGGCGATCATCCAGATCAAGCTCGACAAGGAGCGGCGGAGCCGGATTCCCGACCGGACATTTTTCCACCAGTTCGTCCGGTCGATGTTCTTTCACCGCCGCAAGCTGTTGCGGAGCGAGCTCTTGAGCGCATTGAAGGGGCAAGCCGACAAGCCCCAGGTCGATGCCGTGATTGCCGCGATGCAGCTCAAGCCGACCGCCCGCGCGGAAGAACTGAGCGTCAGCCAAATGCTCGACTTGTGCGAGCGCGTGCGTACGCTCGCGGGCGATTGACGGTCCAACCGGCGGCGATGTAGGATAGAGGCTCGTCCAGTCTAGCTTGGAGGGGTTTCCCAGTGGCTGCGGCCAAGGTTGCCGCGGCCAAAAGTCCGCGTCCAACCGCACGGCCCCCCCTCGTTCCGCCTTGCCGCAGCAAGCTCTAGCGATTCGGTCTGACTCATGTACTTCATCGAGATGTCGGGAAAGACGCTGCTCAGGATCGTCAGCCGCGACGGCGACGAGCCCTCGCCCGAGGAACTCGGAGAAGTCGGCGTGAAAGAGGAAAGCATCGTTCGCATCAATCGCCAGGGGGATATCGAGCTCCGCCGGACGAGCGGGTGGGACCTGATCGGCGGGCTGCTCGGCGATTTCGAAGGGCGGGTGCGCGAGGAAACGGGCTTGGACTGGGTGGAAGGCTGAGATTCGACCAACCAAAGCCGTCTGGATATTCTGCCGGACCGGCAGCAAAACCGGCGTTGCGAGCCTGTCATTCCGGCGTGTTTTTTTGCCTTCCGTGGTTCCGCCCAGCCCCTGCGCCCTGGTCGACCCAGCGGATTGCCTGGGCGAGCAGGCGGCGGTATTGCGTGTTGGACTCGTGCTCCGGCTGGAAGATGGTCGGGCCGTGGCCCGCCTGGACATAAACCGCTCGCCCCTTGCGGTAGGTGTGAGCCCAGCCCACCACCTTGTCGCTGCTTGAGATGTCCGTGGTCAGCAGCGGCACCGAGTCCGGTTCAACGTGGTAGTTGAAGTATGTCTCGTCGATCAGTTCGAAGTCGGAGACTCCTTTCGTGACCGGATGGTCCTTGTCGGCGACATGAATCATGTAGCGATTGCCGCTTTTCTCGCCGGTCCGTATCTTCTTGCCGTTGACCTCGGTCGGACTAAGAAACGATCTGCCGCCGACGATCTTCGAGAACTCCGGCCAGTCCTGGTAGGACGAGAACGCGTGGTGCAGCGTCACCACGCCGAGTCCCCGCTCCATGAGTTGCACGAAGTTGGCGCGGCGTTTCTCGCTGATTCGGCTCGACAAGTTGTAGAGCACGATCACGTCGTAGGGCCAGCCGGCAATGTCCTCGAAAATCTCGCTGTCGTTGGCCAGGTGGACTGGTGTGCAGATGATGTCGCCGTGGCCTTCGAACAGATCGAAAAACGCCTTGTCCCCGCCGTGTCCGCCCACAACAACGGCGACATGGATCCTCCTGGCCGCTGGGGAGACGTGTTCGGCGGCGTCCTGCCGCTTTTCGGCGGCCCGGGCCAGCAGGCACCCGCATCCCAAAACAGCCGCTCCGACCGCGAACGCCACTGCCGCGCGTTTCATTTCTACCTCCTGATTGGCCGGCCTGCCTTTTTCCCCCGCATGCGTGCGCGGAAAACACGTTCGATGATCGCCGCATTTCCGTGTCCAAGGCGGGCGGGGCTTGCCGGCTTGCTGGTTCCACTCGGCACTACAACAGCCACTTGGTCCGGTAGCTCTTCTGGATCAGCGGGTCGGCCTCGGGCACGCCCTTGGCCTTCATGTTCACGCCGTCCCACTCGATCGGCCGGCCGAGGCGCAGCGACAACATGCCCGGCAGGTACGCGGCGGCGGCCCGGGCGCCGATCTCGAAACTCGTGAATGTGTGGGGGCCGCCCTTGCACGCCTGTAGCCATTCGGTCATGTGATTGTCGTCCGGCGCGCGGGGCAGTGTCACCGGCAGGGGCTTGGCCGCGGCGTGGTCCAGCACGCCGCGCCAACCTTTGTCCCCCTTGAGCTTCATCACGCCGCTCTCGCCCCAGCCGCCGGCATACAGCTCGCCCTTGTCGCCCACGAACAGGCACCCGAACTTGGGCAGTGTGCCGCTGATCGCCCGCACGCCCTCGGTGACCTCCTCCGGCGGATACTTCTCGCCGTCCATCCACCAGACGGTGACCGGGGCCATGTCGCCGCGGGCCGGGAACTCGAACCGGTAACTGCTGCGGGAGACATAAGTCTCCTTGACCGGTTCCCAGACCTCGGCCTCGACGCGCGTCGGGTGTTCGAGGTTCAACGCGCGGACCGGCAAGTAGAACGTGTGCGCCCCCTGGCCGGCGAGCATCCCGTTGCACAAGTCGAACCAGTTCTGAAACTTCAGGCAGCCCGGGTGATAAGCGCCCTGTTTGAACGGTCGCCAAGGCGAGGGTCCGAGCCAGAAATCCCAGTTCAGTCCCGCCGGCACGGGGTCTTCGCCCGGCGGCCGGTCGTGGCTTGCCGGGAAGCGGCCGTAGCCATCGCACCACATGTGGACCTGGCGAACCTGACCGAGCAGTCCGGCCTGGATGATCTCGATCGAGCGGCGGAACGCCTTGCTGCTGCCGCCCTGGGTGCCGTGCTGCGTGGCGACCTTGCATTGGGGCGCTAATTCGA
Source organism: Planctomycetota bacterium (assembly GCA_023621895.1). Taxonomy (GTDB): domain Bacteria; phylum Planctomycetota; class Planctomycetia; order Pirellulales; family Thermoguttaceae; genus JAAYCB01. The sequence continues at coordinate 7,578 of JAMOAF010000954.1, read as the reverse complement.
TCAGCTCGCGTGCCTCCGCAATCTTGCGCACCAGCGGTTTTTCGCAGAACACGTGCTTGCCGGCCTTCATGAAGGCCACGCACAACGGCGCATGCCAGCGCGAGCCGGTGGCCACCAACACCGCTTCGAGCGACTTCTCGGTCTCCAGCAGCTTGCGGTAGTCCTCGTAGAGTCTCGGCTCTTTTGCGCCCGGCGGTCGGCCCTCGCCGGCGTTCTCGGCCACGAGCTTGGCGGCCCGGTCGAGCTGCGTCCGGTCGACGTTGCACAGAGCGATCATGTTGTTGCCCTGGCGCAGGACCTCTTGGATCAGGCCCGAGCAGCGGCCTCCCGTGCCGATCGCCGCCACGTTGAGCTTGTTGTTGGGCGACTGCTCGCCGGCGGCCCAAACGCCCGAGGGAACAACGAGCGGCGCCGCCAAGGCGCCGACACCTGCCACGGCCAGGCCTTTGAGCACCGCCCGGCGGCTACACCTCGCGCTATTCTGCCTGCTGCTCATCGCATTTCCTTTCTGCTGGCGGTTCACGGAGCCGTTGTGATGCACGGGGGGCTGTACCCGTTGTCATGCCGCCGGGGCCCCGCGACAGTGGCGTGACGAGTGTAAGTCTTATTGCCGGGCGGGGCCGTGTAAAGCGCCCCCCCGGGATTTCAGGCGCTTTTGCACCCGGCAAAGCCGAGGCTCACATTCCAGCAGTCGCAGGTCAACAGTCAACAAGAGCCCCTGCTCGACCGGGACTTTCCATCCTGCCCCTGGCATCTGAGGGTAGGGTTCGGCGGTCGGCAGGGGCTCGTGTGATCTGCCGGCACCTTACCCGGACTGCGCGGCGCGAGTCAACCCGGAACCAGTCGGCGGCGGGGGGATCATCCGAGGATGTTCCGACTCACAGCGCGCAGCAGCCGCGCTGACATCGATCAAGAGTTCCGAGTTGCGGACCGGATTTACCCCGTGCTCCGCGAAAACCCTCTTGTCAGAAAATCACCACGCCCCATTTGCCCAGTCGGAGCGTCTCACCCGCCTTGAGAACTTTCTGGTACGTGGTGCAGACGTTGCCCGGGGCGTTCTGTTCGTCGAACAACAAGAACTCGGGAAGCTTCACCTTGGAAAAACCTTGCTGGATCAGGTAATCGGCCAGGCTGTCGGGATTGCGCCCCTTCGAGGGTGTCACCACGAAGACCACTCCCTCACCGCGGCATGTAGCGCGAACGCCGTCGATGCTGGCCAGAATGTACCGTTTCCCTGCCAGCGGCTTGGGGATGTCGCGCATCTTGTACGTCCGGTTCGAGAAAAGCTGCGAGCCAAGCTTCACCGACTCCACGCGCCCGGCCTCCGATTCCATGACGGCGCTTTCTCCGGCCAAGAGTGGCTCGCCATCGTCGTTGGCGCCGAACTCGATCTTCGCCGGGGCCGAACTCGCCCCGCGGCCTGGGTTCACCCCGTCGGCCTTGTTGACCACCGCGCGGAGCCGGGCACGGTCGCTTACACACTTGCCGGCCAGGATGTCCTGCTCCGTGAACACGGCCATGTAGATGTACTTCTCGCCGGTGCGGTCGAAGTCGTAGATCACGTGGATGGCGCCGTCTTCCGATTCCGCGCCGTCGGGATACGAGACGCCGCCGCGCTCGTCGAGCAGAAGCCCGCCCTGCCACGTCTTCCCCTCGTCACCGGAAAGGTAGGCCGTCAGGTGCGATCGGCCCGTCCGCTCCTTGAGCGGACCGTGCTTGACCAGCAGCAGGTTGCCCGACTTGAGCCGGCGGATGAAGAACCGCGCCGCCGGGTGCTCGACGTTCCAGGGCGCAACCGGCGTCCAGGTGCGGCCGCCGTCCCTCGACGTGCTTTCGCCGATGCCGTAACCGGTCCGCACGAGTTGCCATAGCGACCCGTCCTTGCGCTCGACGATCATCGGCTCATCGCAATTGCGGTCCTTCGGGTCGGGTACGGTGGCCGTTCCGCGAAGCTGCCACGTGGCGCCCTTGTCGATCGAGGCAACCACGCGGCAACTCCCCTCCCCGCCCCAAATTGCGGTCGGCAGCAGCCAGGTTCCATCGGAAAGGACGGTCGGCTTGCACATCATCACGCCGTCGTGGATGAACCGCGGCCGCGACCACGCCGGGCTCTCATCGCCGGGCATGTCGGTCGTGATCGCGAAAAGGACCGGATCGCCGCCGCCGCCTCGTGTCGCCTGGCACCAGAAGAGCCACAATCTGCCGTCCGGGTCAATCCAAAGGCAAGGGTCAAACGCGCGCACCGGGCCGGGACCGTCCGGGTCGATCACCGCCTTGAGGCCCGACCAGGTCTTCCCGTCGTCCCCGCTGGTGACCAGCATGACATAGTTATGCCGGTCTTCGGTGACCCCGCCGCCGTACCAGGTCGCCCACAGCCGGCCGTTGGCCGCCCGCTCCAACCCCGGGATTCCCTGGAACATCCGCACCGCGTCGGCGTATTCCGGCCCCGGGGATAACTCGACCCTCGGCACGATTCTGGCGGGCGCCTCGGGCGACTCGTCCGCGCGCACGGGCTGGGTAACCGCCCAGCAGATCAGAAGCCAGGCCGCGGGCATCAGCGCGAAAAGACGGCTCATGATGGAACTCCTCATCGTAAGAAAGTGAGATCCGAGCGTGGGCCAGCCAGACCCAGGCAGCGTGCCGGAGATCACGGCGGTCTCTGCGATAACCGAACACACGGTCGCGAATCTGGCTCTCCGTGAGCAACTGCATCATACCAGACCAATCTGGGATGTCAGCCCTGAGTGTGAACTGCGTCGTTACGCGTGGCAATGGTACCCGAAGCCACGCGTACGGCACAAATCTGCCCCCCTGAAGTTGGGTGAAAGGTTGACACGCAAAGGCTTCGGGGTTCCAGTAGTCTCATCGGAAACGACGCCATCGGGATCTGGCATCCCGCGACAGGCGGCGATTCGCGGGGACTAAACCAGTGAACCAGTCTGAGTCCGGAAAAACCACGTACTGTCAAGCCCCCGACCTTACCCAAAGGAACGATTACCATGACGACCGACCGATCGATGACTCGCAGACGGTTTGTGAAACACACCGCGGCAGGGGCCGCAATTCCACTTCTGGCCGCCGCCGCCTCCTCCACGCTTGTCCAAGAGACTCGCCCCGCGGCCGCTGCCGGCGATGCGGTTCAGCGCAGGCTGCGGATCGGGGTCGTGGGGCTGGGCGGCCGGGGAAGCTGGATCGCCGGGCTGTTCAAACAGCATCCGGGATACGAGATCGCCGCGGCGGTCGACTACTTCGAAGACACCGCCAATGCGGTCGGCGAAAAGCTCGGCGTCCCGGCGGAAAAACGCTTCAGCGGCCTTTCGGGCTACAAGCGGGCGATCGACAGCGGGGTCGACGCGCTCGTGCTTGAAGGCATCCCGCGGTTCTTCGTCGAGCAAACGGCCGCCGCGATCGAGGCGGGCTGCCATGTCTACATGGCCAAACCGTTTGCCGTGGACGTGCCGGGAGTCTTCGCCATGCAATCGCTGGCCAAGAAGGCCACGGAGAAGAAACTCTGCATGCTGGTCGACTACCAGTTGCCCACGGACCCCGCCAACCAGGAGGTCAAGCGGCGGATCGGCAAAGGGGCCCTCGGCGGCCTGGCGCACATCATTTCCGGCGGCACGTGCGGCTCATTGCCGGACCCCAAGGTGGGGCCGACGATCGAGAACCTGTTCCGCAGGGCGCACTACTCCCATGTCGCGCTCAGCGGCGATCTGCCGCTTCTCTACGACATTCACATTATCGACGGCGTCACGTGGATAACCGGAAAGCGCGCGGTCACGGCCAGCGGCTACTCGCGCATCGTCCGCCCCGACCCTCACGGCGATCGCATGGACTGTGGCGGCGTCGTATTTGAACTCGAGGATGGAACCTGCTGGACCCACGCGACCCAGTGCCTGCAAAACAACTCCGTCATGGATGACCTCGCCGCCGACCTGATGGGCCTGGAAACGACGGCCCACATCGCCTACTCGGGCCAGGTCTTCATCCGCGGCGGCGCCGAGCATTACTCGGGCGCCACCTCGAGCGGCATCTATGCCGACGGCGCCAAGGCCAACATCGCCGAGTTCTATCGCTGCGTCACGGAAGGCAAGTTCGACAATCCGGCGGCGCACCGTTCGGTGGACGGCCACCTGACGGCAATTCTCGGCCGCGAGGCGATGAAGCGAAAGAAGTTGATGACCATGGACGAATTGATCGCGGAAAACAAGAAGCTCAGCGCCGATCTGCACGGGCTGAAGACATGATGTCCGGCGCCGTCGCTCAAGCGACATGCGCGGCCTCGCGCCGCGCAGTTCATTCATCAACCATGCGGCGGGGCAACTGAGGAGAAAGCAAGATGAAGCCGTTTCTGGCGATGTTGGGTGTTGCTGTTTTGACGACTTCCGTGCAGGGCGCGGTGGCTGAAGGTGAAAACCTGCTGATCAACGGCAGCTTCGACGCCGAACAAGGGGACTTTCCGGAATTCTGGAGCCCCTCTCCGGCCAAGAATGTGATCTACGATCGTCTCGGTGGTCCCGGGGGCACGAAGCCTTCCGTTCTGCTCAAGGGCGATGGCGCCGCCAGCGGCACCGTGAACCTGCGGCAGCAAGGCATGACCTTGGTGGCGGGCGAAACCTACAAGCTTAGCGCGTACATCAAGACCAAGGGCTTCAAGAGCGGCTACTGCGGGCTGGTCATCCACAACAGCGGCTGGACGTCCGCCGCCGGCATCACCAAGCTGCCCGCCGATTCCGACTGGACGTTCCACGAGAAGACGCTCACCTTGATGCCCTCGAAGAACAAGGAATACGGCCTGGCCATGTTCGCGGTCAACCCGACCGGCGAAATCCATTTTGCCGGCGTGCGGCTCGAGGCCGTCAGCGAAGCGGCCCGTCAAGGCTCCACGTCGCAGATGTCGCTGGTGGCTGTCCCCAGGCTGGTTCCCCTACGACCGCTGCTCAACAAGATTCCCCGTGCCAAACCGGAGTTGACTCTCAAACTCTATGGCCTGCTGCCGGAGAAACGGACTGCGTATGAGTGCGTTGTCGCTCTTGACGGCGACGCCGCCCGGCAGCAGCGCATCCCCGTCGGTGAAGACGGCGGGATTCTCGTCGATCTCGCCGGGTTGTCGTGCGGTGATCACTCACTGAAGGCCGCCGTTGGGCGTCGCGACAGCGGGCCAGCGATCGTCGAAGCCACCTTTCCGATCACGATCGTCGACTTGCCGGCCCTCGATCTCGGCAGTATCCGGCAACTGAACAACCTCGTTGCCGAGCTGCTCAACGAGCCGATCGCGGGTAGCCGAGCGCCGCAATCGTTCCGCTTCGTCAACCCGCGCGACGGGTGGGTCTTCGTGGCCTTTACCAGCGACGCGCCCGCGCCCGGCCTGGCCGTCACGATTGATGACAGCGACACGGTGATCACGGCCGCCACCGATCGCCTGGAATCGTTCCGCGAGCTGGCCAGGGGCGAACACCGGATCGCCGTCGAGGGCAACAAGACCGGCGCCCGCCTCGTGGTGCGATCGATCCCCGAAATCTTCAACTACCCCCCGTGCGTCAATTCTCATGTCAAAGAGAACGGCAGTTATGACTGGCAGTTCATGAAACGGCACATCCTCCAGGCCGTGACGACGCTCAACGGCGGCGCATTGCCGGGTGATGCGCTCCGCCAGTCCAAAGCCCTCGGCCTCAAATGGCTGGCCAACTTTGGAGTCGATTCCGCGGGCGATCCGGCCGAGCTGCGGCGCCGCATGGAAAAGACCGCCGGCATGACCCAACCGCAGTACGACGGCTTCACCTGCGACGAGTTGTTCTTCGCCCGGGCCACGATCGCCAACTACAGCCAGGCCCTGAAAGAACTGCACAACCCGGAGAACAGGCTGGTCTACACCTGGATCGTGGGCATGCCCAGCATCCGCTCCCTCCACACCGACTTCATGTCCGCCTGCCTCAACGTCTCGAAGGGGCGGGGCCGGTTGCTGTTCGAAGCCTATTGCCATCCCCAGAAAGACGAACAAGCGGCCGCCGGCTACCTCGACGGCATGATCGGCGAGACCATGCGCCGCTTCAACACCTATTTCCCCAACGCGGCCGCGGGAACGGGCATCATCTTCGGAAACTTCAACCAGATTCCGATCATCTCCCTGGAACACGATCCGGCCGTCGACTTCAAGTATTTTCTCGACATGCAGGTCAACCTGATCGCCAACAGCCCGGACTTCAAGGACCTGGCCACGACGGGCTATTGGGGAACCTACTACGGCGATGAAGAAATGGTGCGTTGGTCCTTCAAGCTCATGCGCCACTACGCGGTCGAAGGCCGGAAGGACATGCTGTCCACCCGCTATGGGTTCACGTACAAACCCGAACTTGTCAAGAATCCCGACTTCGCCGAGGGCCTGAACGGGTGGACTACATCACCAGCCGCCGCAGACTCCGTGCGTCCTCAGACCATCTCCGGCTATGGCAAAAACAGCCAGGGCCGCTGGGGCGCCGGGAGTGCGGGCGACACCGTCTGTGTCATGGCCCGGCAGTCCGACAGGCCGAACCGCATCAGCCAGACCGCCAGTGGCCTGGAGGTGGGACGAGCCTATTGTCTGCAATTCGTGACCGCCGCGCTCAAGGACGCCACCGGCAAGCAGCCCGAGCCTCGCCAATACGGCATCGACGTGGAACTGGATGGCGCGGAAATCCTCCCCGAAAAGAGCTTCGTCCACGTCGATCGCCGCGGCCGGGAGCGCGCCAAGGGCGACGACGGCACGGCAAGGATCAACCTCCATCGCGTTGTCTTCCGCGCCAAGTCGACCACGCAACGGATCGTTTTTCACGACGAGCGAGCTTTGCCCGGTGAAGAGCTGATGATCAACTTCATCCAGCTCAAGCCGTATCTCGAGGAGTAAGGGCCGGCCCATCGGGCAGCATCTGGCGGATCACGCCGCCACCGGGGGCAATTCGCTTACGATCGTGTTCGGCCACTGCGGCAAAGGCTTTTTTCTCCGGCACACTCAGCGGCCGGTTTTCGCGAATGTCTTCACGGGCCGCGACGAACTTATGCCGGGGTTTCATTTTGGCCATCCTAAACCACTCCTGCTTTCCGCCGCAGCAAGTCCAGCAATTCGGTCAGCTCTTTGGGAACATGCCCGTTGTCGGCTTGCCAGCGAGCGACGGACTGGGCGAGGTCGACGTCGTGGACGGGTGGAGGAGCCGTTTTCGGCGGCTGATAGACAAAACCTCGCACGTCTCGGAGGATTTCTTTGCCGGAGAATGATCGCTTCCACGCATCCGAACGAAGATCCTCACCAAGCCGATCGTATGCTTCCTCAAGCCACCTGCGCACGGTTGCCGATGCTCCCATATCCGCCGCTCTTGTCCGAAAACTTCTATACCACGCTGACTGCTCGATATGTTGCCAGGCGTCCTCGAGCGTGGTCATGCTGGCAGTCGACGGGCGCTGGATGAAGTCATCGAGACAATGCCGGCGAATCTGTTTCAGGGTGTGGCAGATAGCCATCCAAGAGTGCAATTGCTCAGCGCGATCGCGCATGCGCGAGGTATTCTCACTCGGCAACTTAGCCTGGTTGTTCAACTCACAACC